>RFWA01000742.1 GCA_009922295.1 Betaproteobacteria bacterium | reverse complement strand
AGCCGCTACCTGGTGGTGAAGGCCGGCCACGGCAACACGCCTGAGGTGGCCACCGCCGCCGTGATGGAGTGGCTCAAGGGCTTGGAGTAAGGGCTCGCCACTGGCTACCCCGCGGCGCCCTAGGTGACAATGCCGGCCACACGCTGGAGCCACCGCCATGAAATGGAAGATGTCCGACAAGTCGCTGTTTGCGCTGCTGCTGCGCTCACCCTGGTGGATCAGCATCGCCGTGTTTGGCGGCTTTGCTGTGCTGGCGCGCGCCCTGCTGCCACCCGCTTATGTTTGGGCTGGCCTGTTTGGTGGCCTGCCGTTTCTGGTGATTGGGCTGATTGCGGCGCGGCGGCAGTGGCTGGCGCCTAAACCCGCGCAGTTGGCGCAGCAGCTGGAGCGCGTCAGTGCCATGGCCTGGCGCGATTTTGCCCAGACCCTGACCGCGGCCTACACCCGGCAAGGCTATGTGGTGACCACCTTTGAGGGCGTGGGCGCCGACCTGCAGTTGGTCAAGGCTGGCCGGACCACACTAGTCAGCTGCAAGCGCTGGAAGGCCGCCAAGCTGGGCGTCGAGCCCCTGCGCGAACTGGTGGCCGCGCGGCAGCGCCAAGACGCCTCGGTCTGCGCCTGCATCACCCTGGGCCAACTCTCCGACACGGCGCAGACTTATGCAAAAGCTGAAACCGTGCAGGTGATCGACGCCGAAGCGCTTGCCACTTTAATGCTCAAATAGGCTGTAAGCCTCGTCTTTATTGACGGTATAGCTACTAAATAAATAGCAAATTGAAATCTATCGGGGCGCCGTCAACCCTGCGGTCCTTTTTCTGGAGCGGTGAGACCCTGCGCAGCCGCAATGTCAGCGCGATGGTGCTGTCGGGCCGGGTGGCGGTGCCGGCGCTCCCGGCCAGACTGGTCGCCGATTGCGATCAGGAGATCGCCGGGCAGTTGGACCTGGCGCCCGGTGAGGTGAAGGCCCTGGCTTTGGCGCGGGCACGGGCGCGCTGGCCAGCTTACCGGCAGTGCCTGCAGATGCTGTCTGACTGGCTGCACACGCGCGACCTGCCAACTGTGCTGGCCGCCAGTGACCCCGCCCTGATGGCCTGCCGCAGCGTGCGGTACCACCATGACGGCACCCACTATGGCGGTGCGGCTTTTTGCAACCTGTTTCTCAGTGAGGACTGCGGGCTGGATCTGGATTTTCCGGGCGCCGACTGTCGGGTGCCGCTGAGCCGCGGTACCGTGGTGATCTTCGATACCAGTCAGGCGCACGCCTTGGTTGAGCGCAGCAGCGGCAAGCTTTACTGCGCCGATGGCCACCCGACCCCAGTC
>RFWA01000741.1 GCA_009922295.1 Betaproteobacteria bacterium | reverse complement strand
CTCAAAGGTGCGAAAGGTGAGCACGTTGTAAGCCTGGGTGACGCCCGTCAGGTCGTTATTGAGCCCCACCACCACGCCTAGCGAGGTCATCAGCATGGCCCACACCATTTGGTTGGTCATGGGGTAAAACACAATGCGCAATAGCTGCGGCACCACGATCAGCCGGTAGGCCTGAAACGCACTCATGCCCAGCGAACGCGCCGCGCGTACCTGGGTGTGCGGAATGGCTTTAAGTCCACCCCGGAAGTTTTCGGTCAGGTAGCCGGCGTTGTTAAAGGTAATGCCGGCCAGCAGTGCAAATGCAGAACTTAAGTGGATGTCAAACGCGCCCAGCCCGAAATACAGCATATAGATTTGAAACAAGGCCGGCGTGTTGCGCGCCACCGATACCCATGCGTTGGCAAAGTGGCGCAGCGGTGATTGGCGGGCGGTTTGCATGGCGGTAAGCGCCAGCGCAATGAGGATGCCAAACACCATCGACAACACCGTGGTTTGCAAAGTGACCCAGGTACCCACCAGCATGTCGGGCAAGGCCTTGAAGGCGGCAATCCAGCGGAAGGAGTAGTCAAAATCCATAGCCGCACTATGCCTTATGCAGGGGCGCTTTCGGTGGCGGGGCTGGGCAGCAGCCAAGCGGGCAGGGCAGACGGCGCCTGGCCGGTGCAGGCCGTGTCAGCGCAGGCGGCCAGCGGCATATCGCCGTCTACCACCTGACCGAAGCCGCAGTGCAGGCTTCTGACGCCTGGAAAAAAGCGGTTGACTCCCGCTGGGGTGACCGTGTCAGACCCCACACATCCGACCGTGTCCGCTGGGTCTGCCAGCCCTATGCCAGAGCGGCCTGAAGATTCCGAGTGTCACTCCGCACGCGGTCATCCCCCCCTTCACCCTGGAGGTTTTCATGAAGATGTTTTGCAATTCGACCCGGGCGCTGATCGGACGCGCCGCCGCAGCTGCCGCGCTTTGCGCCGTCTCGCTGGGCGTCATGGCTCAGTCCTTTCCATCGCAGCCAGTCAAGCTGATCTCTCCCTACGCGGCTGGCGGCGCCAACGATATCGTCTCGCGCGTTCTGTCCGAAAAAATGGCAGAGGCCCTCGGGCAGCCGGTAGTGGTGGAGAACCGGCCAGGCGCCGGCTCCATCCTAGGCTCGTCCATGCTCGTTAAATCTGCACCGAACGGCTACACCATCCTGATGGCCGACATTGCTCATGGTGCCAACCCAGCCCTGCGCAAGTCGATGCCCTACGATACGCTCAAGGACTTCTCCCCGGTCGTGCTCGTGGCTGAACTTCCCTCGGTGATGTTGGTGCACCCCTCGGTACC
>RFWA01000075.1 GCA_009922295.1 Betaproteobacteria bacterium | reverse complement strand
CCTGACACCATGACAGAGCCCTTAGCGGTCGAAAGACATTTTTGTCGGGTCCAGGACCGCTGGCTCCACTACCGGCGTCTCGGGCAGGGACCGGCCGTCCTGTTGTTTCATCAAACGCCGCAGTCGTCGCAGACGATGGAGCCGCTCATGCGCTTGCTGGCAAAGCACTGCACGGCAATCGCGGTCGACACCCCAGGCTTTGGTCAGTCGGACGCCTTGCCTGACAAGGTCTGGAGCATGGCAGCACTCAGCGAGCTGATGCTGGCGTTCATGGACCAACTGGGTCTTGAAACCGTTGGCGTATGCGGCCAACACACCGGCGCTGCCATGGCCGCTGAGTTGGCGCGTCGACACCCATCGCGTGTGCTCGCTCTGGCGCTCGACGGTATTCCGCTTTTCAACGCACAGGAATGCCAGTCCATTTTGCCGCATCAACTGTACCGCTTCGTGCCAGCGGCAGATGGGAGCCACCTGACCTGGGCCTGGTCCCGATTCCGCGATGGCTGGATGTTTTTTCCATGGTCAGAACGTCGCCTCAGCAACCGCCGTGATGTGGATATGCCCAACGCCGACACCTTGCATCGCAGCCAGATCATGGAATTGCTGCGCTCACGAGAGAGTCATCTGCATATTTACCCTGGGGTATTCATGTGGGACGGCGACGCTGCCCTGGCCGCGCTCAGCCAACCCGCATGGCTAGGCACCACTGCCGACGACCAACTGTTCCCTCACCTGGAGCGTATCCCGGCAGGTCAACCATCGCTGCAAATTCATCGTCTGCCCCATCAGCACAGAGAAGCCTTGCGCATGGCGCAAGCCGACTGGATGTCTAGTCAACTTGAGGCCGCCTCTGCGCCAGCGGCCCCCGTCAACCCAAAGATAGATGGCTTACCCACCTCAGATGGCCGTTGGCGCGCTTATGTGGGCGGCCGCTGCCTGTCGGCCGAGCGCTGGGACACGAATAAACCGATCACCGTGGTCTTGCATGGCGCGGGCAGTGCGGCGCGTTGTGAGCTCGAACGTTGTCGGACACACATCGCTGGACCACTGTGCGCCATTGATCTCCCCGGGCACGGCGACGACACTGGAGACTTGATGAGCCCTAAGGCTACCGCACAGGCCCTTCAGACCGTGATCGAGTCACTCAACGTCCCCTCATATCGCCTGTGGGGACGAGGCCTGGGTGCGGCGGTAGCGCTCGACTGGGCGGCGGATGCACGCGCTCGTGAGCGGCCGTCTCCAGAGGCGCTCACGGTGTGCGAACTCAAACTATGGACTGAAATTGAGCGCTCAAGCTGGCCCTCGGCGTACACGCTGCCCTTGACGCCAGACTGGGATGGCTCTTACTTGATACGACTTTGGCATCAGATCCGTGACCGAGAGCTGTTCCACCCCTGGTTTGAACGCACACGCGTCACGATCAGGCCCGTTGAACCTCAGCTCAATGCAGACCTACTCACGCATGAGGTATTTGCAGCTCTATGCTGCCGCGACTGGGCAGGCAGCCATCGGTCATGGCTGAACTGGCGTGCAGATGCTGTAGGTGCGATCACCCCGGTCGATGTCACTTTCTTGGCGACCCCAGGCGATGGATGGGCGCGCGATGTGCCGGCCCTACAAGCTCTGGTCGCAGTCAGAGCTACCCAATAAGCTCAGAGTTCGGGGGGCAGCGACGCCAGCAACTTTTGGGTGTAAGGATGCTCAGGGGCTTGCCATACCGCGTCGGTCTCGCCGGTTTCCACAATACGCCCCTGATGCATCACCGCAATGCGGTCAGCAATGTAGCGCACAACTCGCAGGTCATGCGAAATGAAGAAATAGGACAGCCCAAATTGTTCCTGCAAGTCGCGCAGGAGGTTCAGGATCTGCGCCTGGATGGACACGTCCAAGGCGGACACCGGCTCATCGCACACCAGCACCTTAGGCCGCACGGCCAGAGCACGTGCAATGGCCACGCGTTGCCGCTGTCCTCCCGATAGTTCGTGGGGGAATTTTTCGCTAGCGCCAGACGACAATCCCACTTGACTCAACAGCTCCTCGACCGCCGACTGCTCGTGGTCTGGCGTGGTCAGCTTATGCAGGCGCAAAGGTTCAGCCAGTAGGCTACGAATGCGCAAACGCGGATTCAAGGAACCATGAGGGTCCTGAAACACCATTTGCACCTGCCGCGCACGCGCCAGCCGTGCCGCTGCGCCGGGCGCAGCGACGTCCATACCCAGGACCCGAACGCTGCCTTGATCCGCACGCAGCAAGCCGACGGCGATCCTGGCGAGCGTGGATTTCCCGCAACCCGACTCACCCACAAGCCCAAGCGTTTCGCCCGGTTCAACATAGAGCGTGACTCCGTCAACGGTTGGCTTATCAGCCCCGTGTCCCGCGTACGCGAAACGAACGTTGTCGATCTGCAGCAAAGGCTCAACGCGCATCATGAGCCACGCAGGCACTTTGGTGCCCTTGTCCGTGGTCGGTAAAGTCGGGCAGGCGCAACCCACAGATGGCTTGCACCTGATCACAACGGGATGCAAATGAACAACCGGCACTGCGGTCCTGGGGTGCTGGAACCAAGCCTGGTATCTCAGGGAGGCGCTGCAGTCGGTCTTGCCGTGCGCTAGGCCTAGCCCGCAACAAGCGTTGGGTATAGGGGTGACGGGGGTAAGTCAGGACCTGTCGAACAGGGCCCTCTTCAATCTTTCGACCGGCGTACATCACCAGCACCCGATCAGCAACCTGCGCGACCACGCCAAAATCATGAGTCACAAGCAACATGGCCAGTTGCCGCTGTCGTTTTTGCTCGCCGAGAAGCGCCAAAATGTCGGACTGCACGGTCACGTCCAACGCGGTCGTGGGCTCATCGGCAATCAGCAGTTGCGTCGGGCAGGCGAGCGCCATGGCAATCATCACCCGCTGCCGCTGGCCACCCGACAACTGATGGGCATAAGACCCTAATCGAGCACCAGGATCGGCGATTTGCACCATCGCCAGCAGGTCATGCGCCTTTGCCAGAGCATCTCTGTCATTGAGCTTCAAGTGGCGTTGCAAAACCTCTTTCAGTTGTTCCCCGATATTCAATACCGGGTTCAGAGAGGTCATCGGTTCTTGAAAAATCATCGACATGCGGTGACCTCTCAAGTCCCGGTAACGGTTCTCAGGCCAGGTGCCAAGATCCTCACCCTGAAACACGATTCGGCCGCTGGCGCGCCTAATTCCGGGCGGCAGAAGGCCCATCAGCGACAGCGCAGTCAGAGACTTACCGCAACCTGACTCGCCCACGATGGCCAAGGTTTCACCAGCGTGAATTTCGAAGTCAAGGTCTTCAACCAGCGGCACGCCATCCGGCAGGGTCAGCCGGAGGGATTCGACGCGCAGCAAGACCGGATCAGTCATGCCGCAGGCGGGTGTTGAGAGCATCATTCAGCCCATCACCCATCAGATTTAGCGCCAGCACACTGGCCATGATGGCCAGGCCAGGAATGACCACCAGGTACCAACCCGCACGGAAATCAGAACGACCCATGCCGACCATGCTGCCCCAGGAAATCACATTCGGATCGCCCAGCCCAAGAAATGACAAGCCGGACTCAATCAGGATCGCACTGGCCACCATGATGGAGGCGCTGACCACGATCGGCGCCATGGCGTTCGGGAGCATCTGAGTCAGGATAATGCGGGTATCGCTCATGCCAAGCAAGCGGCAAGATGCGACGAACTCGGCCTCACGCAAGCGCATGAATTCAGCACGCACCAGACGGGCTACGCTCGGCCACGATATCAGGGCTATAGCACCGATGGTCGCAGCGACACTGGGGGTAGTAATCACCACAATCACAATCGCCAGCAAAAATGGCGGTATGGTTTGCACCGCGTCAGTCAGCCGCATGAAGGCATCGTCAACCAAGCCGCCGTAGTAGCCTGTCACGGCACCAATGGCCATACCCACGCTCAAGGCTGCCACTGTAGCGGCCACACCAATCCAGAGCGAAACCCGAGCCCCATGCAGCAGGCCAGCCAGGATGTCTCGTCCTAGCGCGTCAGTGCCCAGCAAGAGGCCGACACGATCCCCAGGCCAGGTCATAGGCGGTCCGACCAGGCCCCACGGGCCTTGCGGATAGAGCAGTGGGCCGGCCGCCGCCATCAGCAAAAGAGCCAGCAGCAAACCACTGCCAACGACGAAAGTCAGGCTTCGACGCAAGCGCAGGCGAAGAGGGTTCATGGTCAGCGAAGGCGGATGCGTGGGTCAAGCCGGGTGTAGATCAAGTCGATCATCAAGCTCACGCTCAGCACCAGCACCGAGCTAAAAAGCAGTACACCCATCACCAAGGGCACATCACGCTTAAAAACAGCTTCAAAAGCCAAGCGCCCAATACCGGGCCAACCGAAAACCGTCTCAATCACGACACTCCCCCCCAATAGGGAACTGACCTGCAAACCCAGCATGGTGACCATCGGCAGCAAGGCATTACGCGCCATATGTCGCCAGACAATACGCAAAGGCATCAAGCCCTTGCTGCGCGCCGTTCGTACATAGTCCAAGTGCATGACCTCCAACATGGACGCGCGCATGAGCCGCGTGTACATGGCGACGTAAAAGAGGCTTAAGGACACCATGGGCATGATCAAGTGCCGAGAGATGTCAAGGCTTTGCGCCCACCAGGGACTGTCACTGTACAAGTCGCTCATGCCTGACATCGGCAGCCATTTCAGCTTGACTGTGAACAGCAAAATCATGCCAATGCCCACCAAAAAACCAGGCGTCGCATAGAACAGCAAGGCAGTGAACGTCACCAAGGTATCCGCCAGGCCACGTGCCCGCAAGGCTGCCCAAATCCCGAGCGAGGTGCCCAGCACCAGGGCCATCACAATCGAGGCCACCATCAACAGCAAGGTGGCCGGCAGACGCTGGAGAATCAGATCAAGCACAGGCGCATCAAACGAATGCGCTTGCCCCAGATCAAGGATCGCCACCCGTTGCAAATGCAGCCCTAACTGAACCCAAAGCGACCGATCAAGGCCCAGTTCCAAACGCAGTCGCCTGACGAACTCGGGATCGGCGGCCTGGGCCTCACCAGCAATCACATCGGCTACATCGCCAGGTGCCAACTGCAGCAGAAAGAACTGCAGCACCACGACGATCGCCAACACCAGGAAGGCCTGGCCCAGGCGTCGCAGCAGGTAGCGCGTAGACGGTGACTTCAGCAAACGCGGTGCACTCAGTTGGGCGCGACCCAGACGTCGGCGTAGCCGGAATAGACGCCATCGGCCAGGCTGGAGTGATTACGCACCCGCTTGTTGACCACAGAGAACTGGTCAATGGACACCAGGGGTATGACGGGTAACTCGCTGGCCAAAATCCGCTGAATAGCAGCAAAATGGCGGCGACGGATCAAGGGGTCGGTATTCAGGGAGGCTTTTTCAAAATATTCGTCGAGCTCGGCATTCTTGAAGTGAGTCCCGTTGGTAAACGGCGTGCCGGGGACAATGTTTTTAGACCAATAAGCGCGTTGGACGCCGATCGAAGGGTCCGATGCGTTGGTGATGGCTGACATATTGACCATCCAGTCGCGCTGTGTCCAGATACGGCGCACCCAAGTCGCAAAATCGCTGTTTCTAACCTCGGCATCGATACCGATCTGGATCATCTGCTGCCGAATGTATTGCGCCATTTTGGGGTACTGGTCACCAAACGGCACGTAATCAATCACCAGTTTGAAGCGCTTGCCATCCGCGCCTTTTTTGAATCCTGCCTCATCGAGCAACTGTTCGGCGCGTTTAGGGTCATAGGCGTATCGGGGAACGTCGTCGGTGTAGAACTGCTTCAAGTTGTCATGGATCGGGGACGTGGCGACCCGCCCGAAACCCATCCAAACGCTGTCCAGAATGAACTGGCGATCAATGGCATGGGCCAGCGCACGTCGCACAGCCGCCTTGCCCATGATGGGATGCTCGTTGTTGAACTCCATGAACGCCACGGTGGAGTCGAAGAAATACCCGTCGGTGGTCAATTCCAAATGTTTCAGTGCACCCAGCCGACGAGCATCTGAAGCGGCAACCGTGCTGTGGAACACCATATCGACGTCGCCCGACTCAATAGCCGCACCCCTGGACTGCGTATCAGGAATCACCTTGAACACGATTCGGTCCAGGTAGGGCTTGTTAGCTTCGAAATAATTGGGGTTACGCACCAGGACGATGGCGTTGCCACGCCGCCATTCGCTGAACATAAAGGGACCGGTGCCTACTGGCTTCAGGTTGGCTGGGTTGCGCCGGATATCGGTGTTATCAAATAGGTGAGCCGGCAAGATGGTGGCGGTGGCCACCGGCAATGCGCTCATCAGGGCCGCGGCGGACTGACTCATGACCAGCACTGCTGTGTGCGCATCGGGTGTCTGAACCGACTGAACATTGGCGAAAGTAGAGCGCACCAGTCCGTTATTGGGTCCGAACCCCTTCATGATGGAGTAAGCCACATCGGCGGAGGTGAAGTCGCGCCCGTCATGCCACTTAACCCCTTTACGCAAATTGAAGGTAATGCGAAGGCCATCCGGAGAGACGCTCCAAGACTGCGCCAGGTCAGGCTCGTACTTGATGAGACCGTTGTAAATTTTCCCAGCAACTACCTTGACCTGCTGCGTGGTGTCAATCGCTGAATTGAGGTGTGCCGGCTCCGTGGGTAAAGCAATGGTCAGGGTGCCGCCGCGACTAGGGCTCGGGGTTTGAGCGTGTACACCCATCCACACCGACAGACTCACGATCAAGCACAGCAAGCGAGACAGATATTTCATGACACACCTTTCAAATTCGACGATCAATTGGATTTACCTCTGAAATGGTAGCATGAGCCTGAAAGTTGCATGCAATTATTTCAATATATGCTCTGATTCAAATTAATACATAAAGAATTGCATACAAAATGAACACCTCTGAGCCAAAACCACAGACTATCGGCCTTGACCATGTGGGCTTCATCATTCCAGACCTGTCCAATAGCCACGCACTATTTACCGATCTCGGATTTACCCTGACGGCCCGAGCCGATCACACCCGCACCAATGCCCAAGGTCAGGTGGTTTCGGCCGGCAGTTCCCAGCACTCGATCATGCTGAAGTCGGGCTACATCGAACTGATGCAAATCACCGACCCTCTGGCCGGGCACCAACTGACACCCGTCTTGAAGGTCCGCTACGGGCTGCATGTGCTGGCGCTGGCAACTACCGACGCGGGCGCCTGGCATGCCGACTGCCTGCGGCGCCAACTGCCCGTGGGACCTCTGCTGGACTGGTCGCGGCCCGTGAAGACTCCCGAATGCGAGGGCTTGGCGCGGTTCAGTTTTTTCGACGCGCCCTGGCAAGCCGAGGACCCCTCCTACATCTGCTGGGTGCAGCACCTCACGCCCGAACTGGTGCGTTCACCTTCTTTACTGGAGCACGAGAACCAGGCACAAGCCCTGCTCGGCGTGAGCTATTCAGGCCCGTTAGATGGACTGCAAGGGTGGGGACAGCGCCTACAAACTGCTGGCGCCATGCCACCCGATGATGGCAGCGGCCTGGGTCTTTGGCGCTTAACGGATGCCGGTCTGACCCTGAACGTGGACGCCGGCAGCCAAACAGTTCACCCCATGGCCTTGGCGATGTCATTTAACAGTCTGGACTCGATCGTTCAGCGCGCCAAAGCGATGGGGCTGACCTGTCACGAGATCCAGGGCGTGACAGGCTGCCGTATCGATTTGCGCCAGACTTGCGGCATTTACCTAGACGCACTGTTGACCGGCAGTAGCGCGTGATCCCGCTAGCCCACGATCAGATCACCGACTGGTGAACACGAGAATCTACTTGACGTCCCTGGCGAATAGCCGCGTTTTGGCCGCAAAATCCAGCCATGACCAGAACCTCTCAACTGCTGCACCCCCAACGCGAACCCGCCCCCACTCGCCCTGCGGCCACCGTGCTGCTGCTGCGCGATGGCGAGGCCGGGCTGGAGGTGCTGATGACGCGCCGCTCACTGACGGCCAGCTTTGCGCCGGGCGCCTATGTGTTCCCGGGCGGTGGCGTCGACCCGCTCGATGCCGACAGCCACCCCATGGCCACACGCCGCCCCGGCCAGAGCGAACTGCATCTGACGCAGGCCATTGCGGCCATCCGGGAGAGCTTTGAAGAACTTGGCGTATTACTGGCGCAACACGTCGACGGCAGGCCTGCCGACCAGCAAGACATCGCAGCCTTAGACCGCGGACAACCCTTTGCCGCCCAATGCCTGGCACGCAACCTGCTGCTGGCTGCCGACTCGGTGTATGTGCTAGCGCACTGGGTCACCGACCGCGACCTACCGCGACGTTTCGACGTGCCTTTTTTAGTGGCACGCATGCCAGCCGGGCAAACCCCAGTGGCCGATGGCCAGGAGCAGTTCGAACCAGTTTGGGTACGACCGGCCGACGCCCTGGCCCGTCACGGAGCCGGTCAGTTTTTCATCATCTTTCCGACCATTCGCACGCTGGAGCGGCTTCAGGGCTACGCCAACGTGGACGCCGTGCTGCAGGCCTGCGCCGCCACCGAGGAGCCGCTGTGGACCAGCTGCCCACGTGCCGGCTTGCTGGCCGGGCGCGAAGCCCGCTTCATGGAGCACGAACACCCCTATGGCGAGCTGGCGCTGGTCTGCCCGGACGGCCAGATCGCGCACCACCTGGACTGGCAGTGCGAACAGCCTGTGCCGCTCTTGAAAAACCTGTTGCGCCTGACCGCGCCCAACCCGGGTGTGATGACCGGCCCCGGCACCAACAGCTATCTGGTGGGCGACCCGCGCACCGGCTATATCGCCATTGACCCCGGCCCAGCCGAACCGGCGCACTTGGAGCGGCTGTGGCGCGCCGCAGGTGGCGACATCCGCCTGATTGTGTGCACCCACTCACACCCCGACCATTCACCCGGCGCCCGGCCGCTGCAGGCGCTTTGCCAGCCCCAGCCGCCGATCCTGGGCTTGCCCTCGGCGCCGACCGCGCGCGAGAACAGCCGCTTCAACCCGGACCGTTCGCTACAAAATAGTGAGCTACTAACCCTTACTGGACAAGGGCTAGAGGCAAATTTGACTCATACGCTCATGGTGATTCACACCCCCGGCCACGCTGCCAACCACCTTTGCCTGCTGCTGCTCGAAGACGGTCTGCTGTTCAGCGGCGACCATGTCCTCAATGGCAGCACCACCGTGGTTGACCCGCCGGACGGCGACATGAGTGCTTACCTGGACTCGCTCGACCGCCTGGCTGAAGCCTGTGAACAGCATCACGTGGGCTTCATCCTGCCGGCGCATGGCTATGCCATCGGTGGCGATGCCGGTGTGGCCGGCGCCGCCATCGCCCACCTGAAGGCCCACCGGCTCAAGCGCGAGGCCAAGATTTTGGCGGTGATGCAGGCGCACCCCGAGGGCACGCTCGACGACTGGGTGACCCGAGCCTACGACGATGTGCCGCCCCGCATGTGGCCGGTCGCCAAGCGCTCCCTGCTGGCCCATGTGTCGCGCATTGAGGCCATGGTGTGAGGACCGACGAGGGTGAACGGCTGGCCAAACGCGTGGCGGCCCTG
>RFWA01000740.1 GCA_009922295.1 Betaproteobacteria bacterium | reverse complement strand
GGCCTGTTGAGTTCTTCCAGACATCGCCGGACGCGCTACGCCAGTTGTCGATGGTTTGTGCACCAGCGGCGCCAGCGACTGCAGCTGCAGCCAACAAGGTTGCCAATTTGCTGAAATTCTTCATGATTCTCCTTTGGGGGGACAAAAAGTCGCAGCGCTGCCGCGAACGATTACTGGACGGTCCGGGTGCCAATCACCCAAAGCGCTCAGGTTATTGTGCCACAGACACTTTGCAGGGCAAACCACCAATCAGGCATCGGACCCCTGCCAAGTCAGCAGCGCTCATCTAGGGCGCGCACCGTGGCAAATAAACTACAGCACCGACTTAGAATGCAACACGGAACTTGCCTAGAGTTGAAACAGCCGCGAGCGCCATATGACCCAATTCGCCAAAGAAACCCTGCCCATCAGCCTTGAAGAGGAAATGCGGCGTAGCTACCTCGATTACGCGATGAGCGTGATCGTGGGGCGGGCGCTGCCAGACGCCCGGGATGGGCTGAAGCCCGTTCACCGCCGAGTTCTGTTTGCGATGCATGAGCTCAGCAACGACTGGAACCGGCCCTACAAGAAGTCAGCCCGTATCGTCGGTGACGTCATCGGCAAATACCACCCACACGGTGACCAGTCGGTTTACGACACCATTGTCCGCATGGCGCAAGACTTTTCCATGCGCCACATGCTGGTGGACGGCCAGGGTAACTTTGGCTCGGTCGACGGAGACAACGCCGCCGCCATGCGTTACACCGAGATCCGGCTGGCCAAAATTGCCCATGAGCTGTTGGCTGACCTGGACAAGGAAACCGTCGATTTCGGGCCCAATTACGATGGCTCGGAAAAAGAACCGCTGGTACTGCCAACCCGGCTACCCAATTTGCTGGTCAACGGCTCGGGCGGCATTGCCGTGGGCATGGCCACCAACATTCCGCCGCACAACCTGAACGAGGTGGTCGACGCCTGCCTCCACCTGTTGCGCCACCCAGAGGCGACGATCGATGAGCTGATGGAGATCGTGCCGGCGCCTGATTTCCCCACCGCCGGCATCATCTACGGCATCAATGGCGTCAAAGACGGCTACCGCACCGGACGCGGCAAAGTGGTCATGCGCGCCAAGTGCCATTTTGAGGACATCGACAAAGGCCAGCGTCAGGCCATCATCGTCGACGAGCTGCCCTACCAGGTCAACAAAAAGACCTTGCAGGAACGCATGGCCGAGCTGGTGCATGAGAAAAAAATCGAAGGCATCAGCCACATCCAGGATGAGTCCGACAAATCAGGCATGCGGCTGGTGATCGAGCTCAAGCGCGGCGAGGTGCCCGAGGTG
>RFWA01000739.1 GCA_009922295.1 Betaproteobacteria bacterium | reverse complement strand
CCAATGATGATGGTCAATAGCAGGGCGAAACCAGCCAGCGCCAGCGTGACTGGCAGCCGCTCGGCGATCGCGGTGGTGACTGAGCGATTGAGCAGCAGGGATTGGCCAAGGTCGCCGTGCAACAGGCCGCCATACCATTCGAGCAGTCGAACACCAAAAGAGCGATCTAGTCCGAGTGCTTGGCGGACTTGTTGGACCTCTGCGTCCGAGGCCCCCGAGCCAGCGATGATCATGGCTGGGTCACCCGGCACCAGTTGCATGATTGACGCAGCTATCAGGGTGACGAGCAGTAATACCGGAATGGCGCTGAGCAAGCGCCTGAGTATGAATTCAGCCATGCCGTGTCCTTTGCTGCTGCGATCCGGATGATTTTGACCACTGGCACCAACGGGGCGGCTTTGGATTCGGCGTCAATCCTCAAGCCGCACATTCCACATGCGCGGAATGCGGTAGGGCATAAAGCCTTTGACGTTGGCGCGTGAAGCCTGTTTTCGGGTGAGATCGCCAAACTTCAGAAACAGCACCTGGTCGTAGACCCGCTCCTGAAACTTAGAAAAAGTTGCCTTGCGCGCCTGGAAGGTGCTTCCGGTTATGAGTTCCGTGTACAGGGCATCAATCACCGGATCTGCGGTGATCTGGTTCTTTTGCGGGCTGACCACGTCTTTGAGTGCGGCGTAGGGGCCATCCGAGGGACCACTGCCCTGGCCGGTGAACCAGAGATTCCAGGCGTTGCCGTCACTGCGTCGGGCCATGGCTGTGGCCCAATCAAACACGTCGACGCGGACCTTGAAGCCGGCTGCCTTGAGCTGCTCGGCCACCACTTGCGCGGCCTTGTACATGGACTGGTAGCTGGAGTTGGTGATGATCACGATCTCTTCGCCCTTGTAGCCGGCCTCCGCCAGCAGTTTGCGCGCCCCCGCAGTATCCTTTTTGTTGTAGAACTGCGTTCCGTTGGTGACATGGTAGGGGTTGCCGGGGTACTGTAGACCGGGCTGGAGCACGTAGGCGCCGTCGGTGGCGATCTCCATGATCTCTTCCATGTCAAGGGCTATTTGCAAGGCGCGCCGTACCCGGTTGTCATTAGTTGGCGCCTTGGCGTGGTTGACCCAGGCACCTTGCAGCCACCAATTTTTGAGGTCATAAACCACTATAGCCTTATTGCTCGCAATACGCTTGGCGGACTCGATTGGCAAGTCTTCAATGATGTGGAACTGTCCGGCCTCGAGCCCAGCCACGCGGGCTCCAGGATCTTTCACGAGCTTGAAGTCGACTTGCTCAAAGAAAATTTCTTTGCGCCCTGCAAATCCGTCGGTGCCCTTAT
>RFWA01000738.1 GCA_009922295.1 Betaproteobacteria bacterium | reverse complement strand
CCGAGCGCGCAGTCCGGGCTGTGCGCTTGCAGTCTTTGGCAGACCATGCGCGAAACCAATTGGTAACTGACCAGGGCGCGCGCGTCCGCGTCCGGCGTCAGGTAATGCAAGTCCGAATTTAGGATGAGTAGCGCTGCCTGCTGGTAGTGGTTTCGGGTTCTACGCGGGTCCTGCGAGGGTTTTTACGCAGTTTGTCGATTGATCAAGGGTGCCATACTGGCCTACCCGCTTGCGGCAGGCCATTCATCAACTCAAGGACACAAGCATGACGACAGAAGACAAGCTGCCCACCATGAATCGCCGCAGCGCTCTGGGCACACTCGGAGCCTTAGGGGCCATGGCCGCAGGCGCACCGACTGCCAGCGCACAGCAGGGCGACGCTAACTGGCAGCGGATCGTGGCTGCCGCCAAGAAGGAAGGCAGCGTTGTGATTTACCACCAGGCGGTGCCCCAGGTGCTGGACCGGGTGACCAAAGACTTCATGGTTCAGTACCCCGAGATCAAGGTGGAATACCGCAGATTGCTGACGCCGGTCACGCACATGCAAGCGATAGAAACGGAAAAAGCCGGCAAGCTCGACGGCGCTGATGTAACCCAGTACGCCAATGCGATCTGGTACCGGGACAAGGCGCAGGAGGGTTTCTTCCTCAAACCAGTCGGCCCTGCCACTGCAGACTACCCAAAGGAAAGTCTGTTGTACGGTTCTGTACCTATTGCGGCGGTCATGCCCTTCGTGATGGCCTACAACACCAACCTGGTGAAGATGCCTATTGCCGGGATGCGGGACCTTCTTCGGCCGGACCTCAGAGGCAAGGTCGGAAGCTCCGATCTCATCGCTGAAACCTCGTACGCGTTTTACGAATGGGCCGAGAAGACCCAGGGGGCAGACTTTCTGGCCCTGTTTGCAGCCCAGAAGCCCCGGCTTACCGTCGGCGTCCTGCCTCTGCTCCAGAGTGTCGCCGCAGGCGAACTCGACGCAGCCCTCATCGGCATCCATGCCGTCGCAAATGCCCTCATCGCCCAGGGCGCCCCGCTGAAGGTGGTCCAGCCCAACCCCGCATTCGCCAGTGCCGATGTGGTGGCAGCGCTGGCGCACTCCCGGCGGCCGAACGCGGCCCAGGTGTTCCTCGATTACATGATGTCGCGGCGCGGCCAGGCCGCCTGGAACGGCACCGGCGAAACCGCAAGCGTGATCCCCGGGGTTCCCGGCTCGCTCGATGCCAAGACCATGCAACCCTGGGACGTGTTCCGCTACACAGCCGATTTCCAGCGCGAGTACAAGCTGAAGTTCGACAAGATGTTCAAAGGCTGAGAGGCCCTC
>RFWA01000737.1 GCA_009922295.1 Betaproteobacteria bacterium | reverse complement strand
GGCCCTGACCGCTAAACTGCAGGCCATGTTGTCTCGTCTTCGTTCCGATATTCAGTGCATTCTTGACCGCGACCCGGCTGCGCGCAGCACCTGGGAAGTCATCACCTGCTACCCCGGCCTGCACGCGCTGATCTTGCACCGGCGAGCCCATTGGTGCTGGCAGCATGGCCTCAAGTGGCTGGGGCGGTTTATTTCTCACATTGCCCGTTTTCTGACGGGGATTGAAATCCACCCCGGGGCGCGCATCGGCGAGCGGGTGTTTTTTGACCATGCCATGGGCGTGGTGGTGGGGGAGACGGCTGAAATTGGGGATGGCTGCACCATCTACCAGGGCGTGACCCTGGGTGGCACAGCCCTGTACAAGGGTGCCAAACGGCACCCTACGTTGGGGCGCAATGTGGTGGTTGGCGCGGGTGCCCAGGTCTTGGGCGGCTTCACGGTGGGAGATGGCGCCAAGGTTGGCTCTAACGCGGTGGTGACCAAGCCGGTACCAGCCGGCGCCACGGCGGTGGGTAACCCGGCCCGCATCATCCAGGCTGATTTAGACGTCAAACGCGAGGAGGTGGCCTCGAAAATGGGGTTTTCAGCCTATGGCGTGACCCAAAACGACGACCCGCTGAGCCAGGCCCTGCGAGGTCTGATTGACAACGCGTCTGGCCAGGATCACCAGATTGCGCTGTTGTGGAAGGCTATTGAAACGCTGCAGGCGAGCCAAGCCGCCAACTGCGTGCCGGCCGATGCCGCCCGCCAAGAGCATTTCGAGGCCGATCGGCTCACCGAATTGGTGGGTCGGTAGGCGCGTGCGCCGTTCAGGCGGTCGCCGCCGGGCGCTGGGCTGACTTCGGCCGAAAAGCCTTGCAAACCGTGTCCACTGTTTCCAGATACGGGCCGCCAATCAGGTCCACACAGTAGGGCACAGCGGCAAAGATGCCCGGCAGCACACTGGCGCCCTCAGCGTCACGCAGGCCTTCCAAGGTCTCGCGAATTGACTTTGGCTGCCCAGGCAGGTTGATGATCAATGTTTGCCCCCGAATGACCGCCACCTGCCGTGACAGGATGGCCGTCGGTACAAACTTCAGGCTGATCTGGCGCATTTGTTCACCAAACCCGGGCATGTCCTTGTCCGCCACGGCCAAGGTGGCCTCGGGTGTCACGTCACGCTTGGCGGGGCCGGTACCGCCGGTGGTGAGCACCAAGGCGCAGCCGGCGTTGACCAGCTCGATCAGTGTGGCGCTGATCAGGGCTTGCTCGTCGGGGATCAGCCGCGCCTCAAAGTCAATTGGGTTCTTCAGGGCACGCGTCAGCCAGTCTTGCAGCGCGGGCAGGCCCTG
>RFWA01000736.1 GCA_009922295.1 Betaproteobacteria bacterium | reverse complement strand
GTCAATCAGACCATATTGCGGGTTGTAGAAAAACAACCAGATGTTCGCCACAGCGATCATCGGCAGCACCGTGGGCGTGAAATAGGCGAGCCGTAGAGCCCCTTGGCCCCTGAGCTTGCCATTCACAAACAGTGCCATGGCCAATGCGAGTGCAATGGACACGGGTACCGAGACGCCCGCATAAAGCAGGTTGTTCCAGAGCGACTTCCAGAAAATCGGGTCGCCAAGCATGGCCTCGTAATTGTCGAAACCGACGAAACGGGACGGCCGACGCGGTTTGGGTGATGAATAAAAACTGTGGATGAACGTGGTGATGATTGGGATGTGCGTGAAGGCAGCCAACAACACGCAGGCAGGCAGCACCAGCAGCCAGGCATGAACGGTGTTGCGTGTTCCGGTCATGGTGGCTGCTGGCGATTTGACTGCTGACTGTTGCTTACTTGAAGTCTTTCAGGATGCGTTCGCCTTCGCGTTGCGCGTCCTTCAAGGCTGCCTCGGCGGGTCGTGCACCTGTCATGATGGATTGCAAGGCATCGTTAAATACCTTGGAAATACGCTGGTTCTCATGGGTGGTCAGTTCTGACACCGCGAACTTGAGCTGATCACGCGCCACAATGGCCTGCGGGAAGCTGGCGGTGTAGGCTTTCATCTCGGGCGTGTCGTAGGCGGCCGCAGAGGTGGCCACATAACCGGTCTTGACCGACCACTCGGCGGCGCGGGCTGGCGTTGTCATCCACTTGATGAACTTGAACGCGGCCTCTTGTTTCACCTTGGGAACGCCCTTGAAGATGTAGAAGTTACCGCCGCCTGTTGGCACGCCGTTTTGCCGGATGCCCGGCAAGTAAGACACGCCGAAGCCGAATTTTGCGTTCGTCTTGATGTTGGTGAGGTTGCCCGTGGTGTGCCAGATCATGGCCGCCTTGCCTTCCAGGAAGTCGCGTGGCGTAGCCCCCCAGGAGATCAAGCCTGATGGTTGCACGCCATCGACCTTGGACAGGTTGTACCAGCTCTGAACCGACTCGATGACCTTGGGGTCGTCAAAGGCCACTTTGTTGCCGTCGGCGTTGGTCAGGCGGGCGCCAGCGCCGGTCGTGATGCCGGTGAACAGCCAGGCCGTATTGCCGTCAGACGGAATCTGGACACCCCATTGGGTGGTGGAGCCGGACGCGTCCTTCTTTGTTAGCTTCTTGGCCATGTCCCGCATCTCGGCCCAGTTTCCGGGTCCTTTTTCAGGGTTCAGGCCGGCAGCCTTGAAGGCGTCCTTGTTCCAGTACAGAACGGGGGTGGAGCGCTGGAAAGGGATGGCGTAAGTCTTGCCCTTGAGCTTGGCGTTTTCCATGAAGGC
>RFWA01000735.1 GCA_009922295.1 Betaproteobacteria bacterium | reverse complement strand
GAACTCGGCGAAAGCGTGCACGCGGGCCAAGCCGCTGCCCGCATCCACAGCCCCGCCACTCCCTGGCGGGAGCCCGCAGTGGCCTGCTTCGAGCGCTCTGGATTGGTCATCTGCAAGCGGGTGCCCGGGCTGAGCCAACGAGGCGACTGCTTATTCCACCTGGGCAGTGACTGCACAGGCTGAAAAACAATCCAGTTTAGCCAGGTATCACCGGTCCGCGGGCAGACGTTTAGCCCACGACCGGCGTCAGCAAGGGGCGTCCAGCCAAAAAGGCTGCCAAGTTGGCCAGCATCAAGTCGAAGGCCTCGCGCCAGGTCTCCTGCGTACTGCCGGCGATATGCGGCGTCAGCACTACCCTGTCCATTCCCAAGAGCGCTGCCGGAATACTCGGCTCAGCCTCAAACACATCCAGCGCAGCGCCACCCAGCCGACCGGCCACCAGAGCAGATACCAAGGCGTTTTCATCGACCACAGAACCCCGCGCAATGTTCACCAGAACCCCCTGCGGGCCGAGCGCATCAAGCACCGCTTGATTGACCAGGTGCCGGGTGGCAGTGCCGCCGGCGCAGGCCACCACTAGGCAATCAGCCCAACGGGCGAGTTCCAGCGGAGATTCAAAATATTCATATCCCAGGTCAGGTCGGCGGTGCCGGTTGTGGTAACCAATCGGCATATCAAAGCCAGTGGCTCGGCGTGCAACAGCTTGGCCGATATCGCCCAGCCCAAGAATGCCAAGCCGCAAGCCTGACACACGCCGGGTAAGCCCAATCGTCTTCTTGCCCCAAATACCGGCATGCGCCAGGCGGTCTGCCTGGGGAATGTGGCGCATCAGGGCAATCAGCAAACCCATCGCATGGTCGGCCACGCAGGTCGAGACCACGCCCGGGGTGTTGCACAAATGTATGGCACGTGCGCTCAGGGCAGCTCGGTCAACCCGGTCGTACCCAACGCCAAAACAGGCCACCAGGCGCAGCCCGGGCAGTTGTCGCACGGTGTCAGCATCAATACCAACCACTCCCGTGGTGATTGCTGCCACAGCCCCGGTGGCTTGAGCCAGCAGCCGGGCCCGTTCAGTCCCGCTGCTGACACCCTCCAGATCATGCACACGGTAAAGGGCGCGCAGCTCGAGCATCATCCAATCAGCCAAGCCGCCAATTACAACCAATTCGGGACGCTTGTCAGGCTGGTTCAAAATAGGCATCGGGGGTCTGCGGGCAGTCGGTACGACTCATTGACCTGGCCAAACTGGCGTGCGCCAAGCCGGGTGATCGGTAATTTCACCACCCACTAGGCGAAAGTAGTGGTCCTGAATCAGGCGAGTGACTGGGCCGGGCTTCCCGTTCCCCACC
>RFWA01000734.1 GCA_009922295.1 Betaproteobacteria bacterium | reverse complement strand
CAGTCCAGATAGGCTTGCATGGCCTGCGCCGGGTTGTCTGTGCCTTCATAGGGCCGGCGGTAACGGTCTATGCGTGGACTCGCCAGGTAGGACTCGCCTTGCTGGGTGCTAAAGCCTTGCGCTGTCCAGGCTGCATTACCGCCGCTCAGCCACAGCACTTGCACACCTGCGCGCACTAATGGCTGCAATTCAGCCACGGCGTAACGCGAGGCTCGTCCGTCGGCACAGGTCAGCACATAACGGTTGGCTTTGTGCACCCGGCTGAAGTCCTGGGCCAGTTGTGAGCGCAGCAGCCACCAGGCGCCCGGTATGTGCCGTTTGACATAGGTGGCGCTGTCGCCCACGTCGATCACCATGCTCAGGTTGCTGCGGTTGGCCAGCCACTCTTTGAGGGTGGCCGGATCGACTTCTGCCACCGGTGAAAGCGTGTCCGGCAACGCGTCGGCCACCACACCGGTGTCGCGCAAATCCTCAGGCTGAAGGTCTTTCAGTACATACGTGTCCCAGCCCATTTGCGCCAGCCATGAGGCGGTCATGGAGGCGCGCACGCCGTCGTCGTCGTACAGCACAATGCGCGCGCCGCGCACACCGACATGGTGGTCGGTTTCCTGCACCAGTTGTCCGCCCGGTGCGCTGCGCGCGCCAGGCAGATGGCCGAGCGCGTATTCCCCGGGCGTGCGCACGTCGAACACAAAGGTGTTGCGCCTAGCGTCGGCTAGCAAGGCTTGTAAGTCCTGTTTGTCTATGCGTTGCACACCGGCGCGAAACAGCAGCGCAAGTGCAGAAGCTGCGGCTTTTTTGCGATCTGCGTCGTTGACCTCTGCAAAGCGCTTGTCTGCTTTGTGTTCGAGTTCCAAGCCGGCCAGGGTCCAGCCTATGGTGCCATTGCGCAAGGCGCAGACCGGATTCGGAATGCCTGCGTTCACCAGCGATTGGGTGCCGATGATGCTGCGCGTGCGACCGGCGCAGTTCACCACGATGCGAGTTGTTGCACTCGGTGCCAGGCTGCGCGCACGCAGCACCAGTTCCGCGCCGGGCACGCTGATGGCGCCCGGGATGCTCATGGTCTGGTATTCGTCAAAACGCCTGGCGTCCAGCACCACCATGTCAGCGTCGCTGTCGATCAAAGCCTTGACCTCGGTGGCCGACATAGACGGTGTCTTGCGTTTGGATTCGACCAGTTCGCCGAAGGCTTTGCCGGGCACATTGACGTCGCGGAACAATTCGCCGCCGGCGGCGGCCCAGCCGCTCAAACCGTTTTGAAGAATACTTATTTGCGAATAACCCATGCGCGCCAGCACCTGTGCCGCACGCAGCGTCAAACCCTCGCCGTTGTCCAGCAACACCAC
>RFWA01000733.1 GCA_009922295.1 Betaproteobacteria bacterium | reverse complement strand
ACCTGCTTACCAGCCAGTCACCCAGGTATTGAGCCAACTGAACCAGAATAAACATGATGATGACGCACCAAATCATCACTGAAGTCTCAAACCTGTAGTAGCCGTAGCGTATGGCCAGATCGCCTAATCCGCCCGCGCCAACGGCACCTGCGACGGCTGAGTAGGCGATGAACCCAGTGGCCGTCACTGTCAGGCTGGCCAACAGGCCGGGCAGGGCTTCTGGCAAAAGCACCTTGAACACAATCTGCATGGCCGATGCACCACAGGCTTGCGCCATGTCGACCATACCCCGCGGGACGTCCCGCAGGTTCTGTTCGACCATCCTAGCGAAAAAAGGAATCACAGCAAATGACAGTGCCACGGCTGCAGCACGAGGACCAATGCTGGTGCCGACAATGAAACGGGAAAAAGGGATCAGCAACACCAGCAGGATGATGAACGGAAATGACCGCAACACATTCACCAGGTAGCTGGTCACCCGGTGCAGCAACGGGCGCGGATGCAGGCCCCCAGTCGTGGTGGTGAACAGAACAATCCCCAGCGGGGTGCCCAAGATGACCGCGCTAAGCATGGTCACACCCACCATCAGGAAGGTATCGGTGGTGGCCTTCCACAGGTCGGGTCCGAATTGAACCAGGGCGTTCAACAGCTCAGTCATGCATCCTCCTGTGGCAAGACAGTCTGATCGGTCCAACCCTTGGCGGTTTCAAAAAAGAATTTGCCCAGCAGACTTTGGGGCGCTGGTTGACCCATATCGATGCGGTCCACAACCTTGCCCTTTTCCAGGACCACGGCGTGTTCACACAGATAGTTGGCCACTTTGATGTCATGGGTCACCATGACCATGGTCATGCCCCGCTCCTTGTTCAGTTGCTTGAGCAGCCGAAGAATGGACAGGGCCGTGTGGGGGTCCAGGGCCGAGGTGGCCTCATCACAAAGCAGAATTTTCGGTTCGGTGGCCAATGCCCGGGCAATCGCCACACGCTGCTTTTGCCCGCCGGACAATTGGGCCGGGTAGGCTTGCTCCTTGTCACTGAGGCCGACCGATGCCAGGGCTTCACGGGCTCGGGCTTGTCGTTGCGCGGCAGGCAGGCCCGCAATCTCCAGCGAAAAAGCGACGTTCTCGAGCGCTGTTCGGCTGCTCAGTAAGTTGAATTGCTGAAAAATCATGCCAACCTGCTGACGCGCCTGGCGAAGGTCTGCTTGTGAGAGGCCGGTGAGGTCCTGGCCGGCAATGCGCACGATGCCCGTCGTCGGCTCTTCAAGTCGATTGATCAGCCGCAGCAAGGTGCTTTTGCCGGCACCGGAGAACCCGAGCAAGCCATTGACTTTGCCCTGGGGGATCTGTA
>RFWA01000732.1 GCA_009922295.1 Betaproteobacteria bacterium | reverse complement strand
CTACGCACTGTGCACCATGTGCATCGGCGTGGGCCAGGGTATTGCGCTGATCATTGAGCGGGTGTGACAGCAGGCGCGAAGCAAATATGAGCCAAATCGCCCTCTAGGCCACGTCCTTATTGGGGTTCTAGCTCCTTTTGTTGTAGCGAAGCGTCTTGGTCGGGGTATTGATTTGCATGAGGCCAACTTCCCGATAGCTGGTGCATGCCCCGGGACGGCAGGGCGGTCGACGCTTTATGGCCTTATTTGCTGACACAATGCAGATGCAAAGAGGACATAATTAAGCCGATAGAAGATACAATGTGGTCACATTTTCTGGAGGCCCAACATGTCTGTTGCTGTTCGCGAACTCAAGGCCAGCCTCTCGCGGGTGCTTTCGCGCGCCCAGCATGGCGAGATCATCGAGGTGACCTCGCACAACAAGCCCATCGCCCGCATCATCGGTATTCCTGAGCAAGCCGAGGCCGGACTGCGCAGGCTTATCGCCAGCGGCGCCGTGTCCTGGAGTGGTGGCAAGCCTCAGCACGAGTTGCCGGTGCAGGTGACATCACGCGGAGCATCCGTCAGTCAAATGGTGCTGGAGGACCGTCGTTGATCCTGTTCTGCGACACCTCTGCATTGGTAAAGCTGTACATCCTCGAGGATTCGAGCCGAGACATGCAGACTCTGGCTGGCGCGGCCAGCGCCATTGCTGTCTGCCGGATTGCATGGGCAGAGATGATGGCTGCCCTGTCGCGTCGCGCCCGCGAATTCCCGAACGACGCCGATGCGATCGAAGTGGTCCGAAAGCGCCTGCGAACTGACTGGCCGAGGTATGTCGTCGTTGAGGTAACTCAAGCGCTTGTTGATCTGGCCGGAGAGTATGCCGACACTTTTGCCCTGCGCGGTTACGACAGCGTGCAACTCGCGGCCGCGCGGACTTTGCAGGACATGGCGAGGGAGGAAATTCAATTTGCCTGCTTCGACTCCCGCTTGGGCAAAGCGGCGCGGATGCTCGGGATGCCAGGCTCCACCTGATTGGGCAGTCCGAGGCCACTTGGGCGCCAAGACGTGAAGAGCCTAGCCGTCCGCGCTGGCTTGGTGTCTGGATGGCGAGCACAAGGCACGGCCATCACACATACCTTCCTTGGCCGACAAAAAGCCGCCAAATATCGGCCTTTGCTGCAGCGGCAGGTTTATTGTTCTTAAAGGCAGACAATTCCAACTTTAGAAAAACCCGCAACCAGTTGTATGAATAGCACCCCTGAGCTCTCCTTCACTGCCCTGATGCAACGTGAGCACCCCGCCTTGCTGCGCAATCTCACCCCGGACCCGGAGCAGGCCCGCCATGCGCCCAATAAGACCGCACG
>RFWA01000731.1 GCA_009922295.1 Betaproteobacteria bacterium | reverse complement strand
TCAAGGGCATGCCACCCAAGCTGGTGAGCGACGACGGCGGCCACATCGTGATCCGGCCGCTGGCCAATGTGGCCGAGAAAGACCTGACGCGCTGGGCCGCGCACCGCCAATTCCCCATCATCCCCTGCACCCTGTGCGGCAGCCAGGAGAACCTGCAGCGCAAGCAGATCGGCAACATGCTGCGCGACTGGGAAAAGCAGTACCCGGGTCGCATCGAGAGCATGTTCACCGCGCTGCACAACGTGGTGCCCTCGCACCTGATGGACCACAGCCGCCATAACTTCAAGGACATCAAGACCACCGGCGTGCCCGATGCCGACGGCGACAAGGGCTTTGACGAAGAGAGCTTTGCCCTGCCCACCTTGCCCGGCCTGCAACTGGTGAGCGCCTGAGTCTGGCGCCACCCCGAGACTCTGTTCGTCCCATGCAGGCCACCCGCATCATTGCCGTTCGCCACGGCGAGACCGCCTGGAATGTGGCCACCCGCATCCAGGGGCAGCTCGACATCGGGCTCAATGCCCGGGGCCGCTGGCAGGCCGCCCAAGTGGCACAGGCGCTGCGCGGCGAACTATTACAAGCGGTGTACGCCAGCGACTTGGCCCGGGCTTGGGACACGGCGCAGGCGATTGCCCAGGCCAGCGCCGTCGGCTTGACGGCTCACACCGGCCTGCGCGAGCGCGGTTTTGGCGAGTTTGAGGGCCTGACCCATGCCGACATCGAGGCCCGTTGGCCCGAGCATGCCCTGCGTTGGCGCCAACGCGACCCCCATTGGGCGCCGCCCAACGGCGAATCCTTGGCTGAGTTGCGGGACCGTATCCGCCACACCGTGGATGAACTGGCCAGCGCCCATGTCGGCCAACAGATCGTGCTGGTGGCCCATGGCGGCGTACTCGATGCGCTCTACCGAACCGCCTGCTCTGGACACCGGAGGGCTTGTCACTGGTGGGCTGGTCTGACGCCAGCCACCTGGAGTCTGAGCCGGTGCTGGACGAGTCCAGCGACTGACCCGGCCGGCAGGACGGTCGCGCGAAGGTGAAACTCGGCGGGTTTAGCTACAAGAAATATAGCGAAAAACCTAATGGTGACAAGGGTTGTGACCGGTTTTAACCATGGTATTTTGCCAGTAAGATGGCCTCGATTTTTCCAAGTAAAATAAAAAAATGGAAATAAACTTGGAAAAATTAGCACTCGATCCAGACGCTGCGCGCCAGTACATCGACGCGCGGGCAGCTTTTCTGGAGTTCGAACGCAGCAAGAAAAGCGCACTGCAAGTCCGCGGCGGGATGGTCTGGAAGACGGTTGATGGCAAGGCGTACCTGATTCGCACCAGCCCATCGGGTGGGCAGAGG
>RFWA01000074.1 GCA_009922295.1 Betaproteobacteria bacterium | reverse complement strand
CGTCATCAGCAGCTCAGGCACGATCACCCCGGCCAGCGCGGCAATTGGCGCGTACCGCAGACCCCGCTGAGCCCAGCGCGGCAACTGCCAGGGCTTGCTGGAGATGTAAAACATGGAGCGGGTCAGCACCGTGATGCCAGCCATACAGACGATGATCAGCAGGGTCCAGCCGTCTGTCACGCCGTTCACGCCGTTCATGGCGACTCCGCCTGGGCCCAGGCGGTTTTTTCGAGCTGCATGCACAGCAGCACCGCCGCCGCAATGGCCACCAGGATGTTCAGCTTGAGCGGTAGCGCATACGCCGCCACTGCGGCAATGCCAGCCACACTGGCCGACACCACCCGCAAGCGGTTCGACGCCAGCGAGCACAAGATACCCAGCAGCGCCAGGCTGCCGGCAAAGCCCAGGCCCCAGCGGGTCGGAATGGCGTTGGCCAAGGCCACCCCGAGCACACTGAAGCAGACCCAGCTCAGCCAGTTCACCAGGCAATTACCCGCCAGGTAGGCCTGCTGCGCCTGCCGTTCGACCGGGTCTGTGCTGCTCTGCGGGTAGCGCTTGATGAACATCACATAGGTCAGGTCGGCGGTGAAGTAACCGCTGATCAGCCGTCGCCACAGCGGCAGGTGCATGACATAGGGCCGCAAATGGGCGCTGAACACCACAAAGCGCAGGTTGACGCAAAAAGCCGTGGCCAAAATCACCCACATCGGCGCGCCAGCCAGCAGCAGCGGCACCGCCGCCAGTTGGGAACTGCCGGCAAACACGATCAAGCTCATGAGCAGCGCCTCAAACGTGCTCAGGCCCGACTGCACCATGGCCACGCCGGTCATCAGGCCCCAGGCCGCAATGCCGGGTGCTGCCGGCATCAAGTCCATGGCGCCGACCCGGAACGCCGGGTGCTGCGCGTGCTGACGCAAGGCAATCATGCCGCGCCGCCCGCGCCAAAAGCGGCGTCAAAGGCGGCGCCCGGTGCCAGTGCAAAACCGCGCAGAAACTCGGCGGCCGCCAAGCGCTTGCCACCGGGGCGCTGCAGCTGAGTGATATTTACTATTGAATTCATAGCAACAACCTCAATACCAGCATGGCCTGCAGCCAGAATTGACCCCAAAGGCAGGCCAGCTGGCGGCACGCCGGGCAGCACCTGCGCCTGCCAGATCTTGAGCGCCTCACCCTGCAGGCTGCTGCTGGCGCCAGGCGCTGGGTTAAAGGCCTGGATGCGCCGCACAATCTGCGGCGCCGGCAGCGCCCAGTCGATCCAAGCCTCCTGCTTGTCGACCTTCTGGGCGTAGGTCACCCCATCAAGCGGCTGCGGCACGGCAAGCAGGGTGCCGGCCGGCAGCTGTTGCAGCGCCTGCACGATCAAATGCCCCCCCAACAGCGCCAGCTTGTCGTGCAGGCTGGCGGTGCTGTCGGCCGGCTCGACCGGCAGGGCTCGCGCCAGCAGAATGGCGCCGGTGTCGAGCCCGGCGTCCATCTGCATGATGGTGATGCCGGTGTGCGCATCACCCGCCTCGATGGCGCGGTGAATCGGCGCGGCGCCGCGCCAACGCGGCAGCAGCGAGGCGTGGATGTTCAGGCAGCCCCAGCGCGGCGGGGCGGCCGGGCGCTGCCCACCCATGGCATCGAGCACCCATTGCGGCAGCAGCAGGCCGTAGGCCGCCACCACCATGGCATCGGCCTGGGCGGCTTCGATCGCCGCACGCGCGGCTAGGGCGTCTTCCGGGTAACGGCCATCCAGGCGCAGGCTGCGCGGCTGCGCCAGCGCCAGCCCGTGGGCCAAGGCCTGCTGCTTGACAGCGGACGGTTGCAGTTTGAGACCTCGCCCAGCGGGCCGGTCAGGCTGGGTCAGCACCAGCGCAATCTCGAAGCCGGCGGACTGCAACTGCGCCAGTGCCACCCGGGCAAACTCGGGCGTGCCGGCAAAAATCAGCCTCAACGTTCGCCCTCGCGCTGGGCTTTGAGCATTTTGGTCTTGATGCGATTGCGCTTGAGCGGCGACAGGTACTCGACAAACACCCGACCCATCAGGTGGTCCATCTCATGCTGGATGCAGACTGCCAACAGCCCATCGGCCTCGATGGTGCGCGACCGGCCGGCGCCATCGAGCGCGCGCACCTGCACCGCGTCAAAGCGCTGTACCCCGTCGTACACACCGGGCACCGACAAGCAGCCCTCCTCATTGAGGTGGGTGGTCGGACTGGTCCAGACAAGCTCCGGGTTGATCAGCACCAGCGGCTTGTCACGCTCTTCGGACACGTCAATCACAATCAAGCGCTCATGCACATCCACCTGGGTGGCGGCCAAGCCAATACCCTTGGCGTCGTACATGGTGGCGATCATGTCGGCACAGAGGGTGCGGATGCGCGCGTCGACCGCCGCCACCGGCTTGGCCACGGTGTTCAGGCGGGGGTCGGGGAAACAGAGAATGGGAAGTAAAGCCATGGAGAGATTTTGCAGAATGTCGGTATTTTCGCCATTTTTGACGGCCCTCGCCCGGCTCAGGTCGGTCTGGCGTTGCCCAATTCAGAGCTAGGGCGCAAAATGATGCGAGACTCGAGTCGATTCGCACACAAGACCATGCCGCATCACAGGAGCTTCATATGTTGGTGACCGCCCATGCCGCCGTGGACTCACTGGTACGGGCCACGGTCATTGCCGCCCTCATTGGTGCGATTGCCGCGCCGCCGCTGGCCGCCCAAACCGCGCCGGTGACGCCTCAGCAGCAGGCGGTGGCCAAGCGTACGGCCACGGCCGGCCTGCCCTTGAACGAGCTCAAGGCCGGCGCGCCTGAGCGCTACACCGTCAAGCCCGGCGACACGCTGTGGGGCCTGTCCGCCGCCTTTCTAACCCAGCCCTGGCGATGGCCAGAGTTATGGGGCATGAACCTGCAAGACATCCGCAACCCTCACCTGATTTACCCTGGCCAGGTGCTGCTGCTGGACAAGCAAGACGGCCGGGCGACGCTGCGCCTGGCCGCGCCGGTGATCGAGACCCCTGCCGAGGGGCCAACCATCAAGCTGTCGCCACGCATTCGGGTCGAGACCCCGGCCGACGCAGCCCTGCCGGCGCTCAAAAGCAGCATGATTGATGCCTTTTTGACCGAGCCAGTCGTTGTCGACGACAGTTCACTGCAAACGGCGGCGCGCATTGTGGCGGCCCAGGACAGCCGGGTGTTGCTGACACGGGGCGACCGGGCCTACGCGCTGGGCGGCCGAGGCAGCCCGCTGACGGACGACCCGCGTCAGCCGCAGCAGGCCTTTCGCGTGCTGCGCAATGCGACCCCGCTGAAAGACCCGGTCAGTGGCGAAGTGCTCGGCTTTGAGGCCCAGTACATCGGGCGAGTGCTGCTGGTGCGTGGTGAGTCGGTCCAAACCACCACCAGTGCCGACGGCAAAGCCGTGCAAGAAGTGATCCCCGCCACCATTGACATCGTGGCAGCACGCGAAGAAATCCGGGTTGGCGACCGACTGCTGCCGGAACCAGCGCTGACCCTGCGCAGCTATGTGCCTCGCGCCCCAAGCGCCGCCATGGAGGCGCGGGTGGTCTCGGTCTACGGCAATGCCGTAGCGAACGTCGGTCAAAACCAGGTGGTGGTGATCAACCGCGGCTCGCGTGAGGGGCTCGAAAGCGGCCATATGCTGGCCATTCTGACCGACGGCGCCCGCTTGATCGACAAAACGGACCTGGCGCGCACCGCACTCAAATTGCCGGACGAACGCAAGGGCCTGCTGATGGTATTTCGCGCCTTTGAGCGGCTGTCCTACGCACTCGTGCTCGAAGCCACTGAAGGCGTGCGCGTCGGCGACAGACTGGTCAATCCGCGCTGAAAGCCTGCCGTGGAGCGCGACGAACTGCAAGCCTGGCTGAGACTGACGCTGACCCCCGGCGTAGGACTCGACAGTGCCCGCAAACTGCTGGCAGCCTTCGGACTGCCAGAGCAGATCTTCGGGCAGACCACCGCCGCCCTGCGCCAAGTGGTCAGCGCGACCCAGGCCACCGCGCTGCTGACCGAACCCGCCGGCCTGGACGACCTGCTGACCCGCACCTGGGACTGGCTGCAGGAGGCGCGCGACGATGGGGTGCGTGCCCAACTGATCACACTCGGCGACGACCGTTACCCATCCACCCTGCTGCGGCTGGATGACCCACCCTTGATGCTGTACCTGCTGGGAACCGGCAGTTTTGAATCAAATAAGGCTCCAGGCCCTGTCAATGCTGATAAGTTTGCTACTGATTTGATAGCGTTTGATACGCAACACAGTATCGCCGTGGTTGGCAGCCGCAACCCAACGCCGCAAGGCGCAGTCAATGCGCACGACTTTGCCAAGGCCCTGGGCGAGGCCGGCGTCACCGTGGTGTCGGGCCTGGCACGCGGCGTGGATGCGGCGGCCCATGAAGGAGCGCTGCACAGCCTGCCGGTTGGGGCGATACGCTTGGCCACGGTCGCGGTGGTCGGCACCGGGCTGGACCGGGTCTATCCAAAAAGCCATCTGGACCTTGCCCGGCGCATCAGCCGCCATGGCCTGCTGGTGAGCGAATACCCGCTGGGCACACCGCCGCTAGCGGCCAACTTTCCGCGTCGCAACCGGCTGATTGCCGGCCTGGCCCAGGGCACGCTGGTGGTGGAGGCGGCGCTCAAATCAGGCTCTCTGATCACTGCCCGGCTGGCCGCCGACCAGGGCAAGGAAGTTTTTGCCATTCCCGGCTCAATTCACTCACCGCAGGCCCGCGGCTGCCACGCCTTAATCAGGCAGGGCGCCAAGCTGGTGGAGTCGGCGACCGACGTGCTGGAGGATATGGCGCTCGACCTCGGCTCTGGATTTGCTGCTAATTCAATAGCAGAAGAATCAAGTGCGGCAAGGGCTAGCGACCATTTTGACCAAGAAGATGCGGTCTTGGCGGCGCTCGGTTTCGACCCGGTCGGGCTGGATGCACTGGCAGCCCGATGCGGGCTGGACGCGGCGCAACTGCAAACCAGGTTGATGCTGCTTGAGCTCGACGGGCAGGTGGCCCGCCTGCCTGGCGGCCTGTTTCAGCGCTTGGACAGCGCCTGATCCACCAAAATTCGGACAAAGTCGGATTTGGCCGCCAATTTCTGGATTTGCCCCGCCAACAGGCAGGCTACAGTCTCCCCATGTTTGAAGTTCTGAACTACGTTTGCAACAATTACTGGCGCGGCCAGACATGCCCTGAAATTGCTGAGCTTGAGCACAAACTCAATGCGGTCGGCTTTGACACTGACCAGGTGTCAGAGGCCTTGACCTGGCTCAGCGAACTCAACCAGGCTGCCAGCGGCGAACGCCAAGCGGCAGAGCCGGCATCAGCCACTGCGCCCTCAGCGCCGGCACTGACCATTGCCCCTGGAGCAACCAGCTGGCGCATCTACACCTGCTCGGAGCAACACCGGCTAGGGGCCCAATGCCTGGGGTTCATCCACTTTCTTGAATCAGCGGGGGCCTTGCCTCTGGCCATGCGCGAGCTGGTGGTCGAGCGGGCCGTCGCCGCCCGTGCTGCGCCCTTGCCGCTGAGTGATCTGAAAATGATCGTGCGGATGGTCTACCGCAGCTTGGGACATCAACCCGGGCCGCTGATCATGGACGAGCTAGGCAGCGACCACCGCGAGCGCGTCTGCCACTGAGTTGGGCCGGCCTACCGATTGGGGTTGAGCAGTCCCCGCGACTGTGCCCCGGCATAGACGATGCGCAATTGCCGTTCGGTAGCATCCGCGTGACAGGCACGCGCTGCTGCTTCCCTACCAATCTGAGGATCCTGCTCATGGTCGAAATGGCCATGGTCATCGTGCCCGCGCACCAGCAGCGCGCTGTCGCGAACAGGTGCCAACTGGCGCAAATGCGTGGGTATGTAGCGAATCGCATAGCCCACCCGGGCATGGTCTGCGCGGTTGCTCTCAGAACCATGAAAGAGCAGCACGTGGTGTAGAGACATCTGACCGGGTTGGAGCTCGACGTTGACCACCTGAGCGGAATCGACCCTCACCGCTATCTCCTGACCGCGCGTGAGCATGTTGGCCTCGTCGAACTTGTCCTCATGCGGCACCTGCACGTGGTGCGTGCCCGGCACCACTTGCATGCATCCCGACACCACCGTGCTCGGGGTCAACGCGACCCAGGCCGTCACCACGTCGTTGGAGGAGAGCCCCCAATATGTGGCGTCCTGGTGCCAGCTCACATAGGCCTTGTCACCGACCGGTTTGGCAAAAAACTGCCCGCCCCAACAAAACAGATTCGGACCCAGTACTGACTCCACGGCATCCAAAATTCTTGGATGACGGACCAGGGCATTCAACCAGGTGTGCAGGAGATAGGCCTTGCGACCGCTGCGTCCCGTGAGGATACTGGCGTGGGTTTCATACTGAGCACGCAGCGCCGCCGTCTCATGAGCGTCCAAGGCCGGCAGGGGTTGGAGGATGCCGTCTTGCGTGTAGCGACGGGTCTGAGCCGAGGACAAAGGGTATTGCATGGTGTTCCTTTTCCCAGGTTCTGACTGCCAGCGAGGGAAATCCATTATTGAACATTTTGTTCGCATATGCACAATGTTTGATTGTCGGAGACCTACCATCCAATGGCAAATGAGCGCTTTTTTGCGCGCGCTCCTACCGGAGACCTCTATGCATCCCACTGCCACCCTCCCGCGCAGAGTGTTCGCCGCTGCCCTGTTGGCGTCTTTCGCTTTGGCCCTCGCAGCGCCGGCCCAGGCACAGAATTGGCCAACCCGGCCGGTACGCATCATCGTGCCTTTCCCGCCCGGTGGTGCGTCGGATCCGCTGGCACGCATCGTGGCGCAAAAGCTCGGCGAGCAACTCGGGCGAAGCTTCGTGGTGGAGAACAAGGCGCGAAATCTACACCTGATGGCTACACACTGTTGCTGGCGCCCGCGCCCTTTGCGATCACGCAGTTTGTGTATGCCAAGCTGCCTTATGACGGCAGGAAGGACTTAGTGCCAATTGGCTTGGTGCAGACCACACCCACGGTGGTGGTCGCGAATCCAGCCTTGGGCGCGCGGACGCCGCAAGAGTTCATGGAGCTGGCCCGCAAGCAACCCGGCAAGATCACCTATGGCACGCCCGGGGAAGGCACCCTGCCTCACTTGATTGGCGAGATGCTGAACCTACAGGCCGGTATCAAGCTGTTGCACGTGCCCTACAAGGGTGGCGGACCAGCACAGAATGACCTGCTGGCAGGCCACATCGACAGCTCAATTCTCACGCCCATGGTGCGCGACCTGGTCAAGGCCGGCAAAGTGGTCGTTATTGGCACCACCTCACTGACACCGACGCCCAGTACAGCCGATTGGCCCACTTTCGCGCAATCCGGCTTGCCGGGGTTCGAAGCACTGGCATGGTTTGGTCTGATGGCGCCCGCTGGCACGCCACCCGAGATCGTGGCGAAACTGTCTCAGAACCTGCAGTTGGCGCTGAAGAACCCCGAAACCCGGGCCCAGATCGCGCAATCCGGCGACGTCCCTGAAGGAACTCAGGCCGAATTCTCGGCGCTGTTGCAACGCGAATACCAGCGCTGGGAACGCACCGTGAAGGCTGCGGGGATCAAGCAGGACTAGTTCGTGCGGGTTGGCTCAGGACGTATTCGCCCTGGTTGATCCCCGTTTACCTGGACAAGGCAGTGATGGTTATTCCGGCTGAATGCCGGAGACACGGACCACGTCTCGGTACGTTGAAATGTCCTTGGCGATACGCTGTGCAACTTCTTCCGGCTTGGTCCCAAGTACCTGGTATCCGGCAGCGACGATAGGCCCGGATACGTTGGGATCGGCCAGGACCTTAGCGAATGCCTGGTATAGCCTGGCAACGATTGCCCGCGGCGTTCCGATGGGTGCCACGATGCCGTTGTCGGCTTCGATGTCGAAGCCACGTGCGCCGAGTGCTTCGTGCATGGTGGGTACGTCTGGCAACTGAGGCATGCGGCGTGGCGAAGTTACAGCGAGTCCACGCAGCTTTCCTGCCTTGACCTGTGCCAATGCGGACGGGAACACGGGAAAGGACAGCTGGGTCTCCCCAGCGAACAACGAGTTGAGAACGTCTGGCGCTCCCCTGTAAGGAATGTGCAGCAACTGAATACCAGTGGCCGACTTAAGGGATTCACCGCAGAAGTGGGCCATCGAGCCGACGCCCCCGGAAGAGTAACTCAGTGACCCCGGCTTCGCCTTGGCATGCGCGATGAGATCGGCGACGCTCTTGAAGGGCGAGTCGGCAGGTACGATCAACATCCCTGGATTGCGAATCAATCCGATCACAGGGGTGAAATCCTTGACCGGGTCGTAGTTGATCTTCTTGAATAGGCTGCCATTGGCCGCAAGGTTCAGCCCATATGCCAACAGCGTGTACCCATCGGCGATAGCGCGCGCTACATATTCAGTACCGATGTTGGCCCCTGCTCCTGGCTTGTTCTCGATAACAACCGCCTGGCCCAAATCGCCTGTCATCTGCTGGGCCATCCCGCGCAGGTACGCATCAAACGGTACGCCAGCCTGGTAAGGCATGATGATACGAACAGGCTTGCTGGGAAACGACGACGCCTCCTGCGCAAATGCCACGCGCGACAAGGGCGCGCCGGCGAAGGTGGCAGCGGCGGCGAGCAGATTTCTACGGGTGATGGTCATATTGTTCCTTTAAGTAGTTGAAAGCAAGTGACAAGGTGTGACTGACACATGTCGTGTGTTGGAGACTTGGCGAGCGGGTTGAGCAGGCCCTTGTTCAGCACGTCAAGCCGTTGGCCTCAAGCCTGGTTCAATCCAGACTTCACGAATCGTTCCGCGATAGGGGAACGTGCCGTGCCTTTTGTATATTTGCCATGACACGGGCGCGCGCCGGTCCAGTCCCACGTCAAATCCTTCCAAGGGGCCAAAAGCCATCGTCGGCGACATGTCAATCCATTCGGTAGGCGTGACGCCATCCAACTGCAACCGACCGCGACCGCGCCGGGCGCCCAGCGCTTCGTAATCAAATATCACCAGATGTCTGCCTTCTTGCAGAGACACCGCTGGCAGGTCAATGGCGGTGCCAAACGCGTTGTAGTGCAGGTGCAGTCGGGCGTCCTCAACGCACAGGACGATGCCCCCGGAAATATCGCCCAAAGCCCACAACACGCCGGCGTCGATGGCGCCGCCGTGTACAAACTCGCAACGGATGCGAAAGCTTCGGTCCTCCACGAGAGGAATCACGTCGTAGCGATGCGCGGTCTGGGCTCCTGGCAAGAACCGACGCGGGGTGTCGAACAACGTGCGCAACCAGTCTGGCAGGTCCGCGAACCGACCTGTTGGGCCCAAGAGCTTGCGGTTATCCAGCGGGTAGACCTGTTGGCGCCACGCAGCGTCGTCAAAGGCCTGCTTCAGTTCGGACAGCTTGTCTGGATGCTGTGCCGCTACGTCCGTGCTTTCCGAGAAATCGGTATCCAAATGGTGCAAGGTCCAATTGTCCATATTGATCGCCGTGCCGCGCACCTGCAGCGAGCGGGCGAACCAGCCGTCCCGGTAGAAGCCTCGGTTGGACCAGAGCTCGTAATGCTGTTCCCTGCGCGGCGAGGGTGTGCCATCGAGCAGCATTGCACTGCAATCCAGTCCGTCCATGGCAAGAGCTGGTTGGCCGTGGCTGGTCTG
>RFWA01000730.1 GCA_009922295.1 Betaproteobacteria bacterium | reverse complement strand
CGGCCTTCAAGCAGCAGCTTGGACAGCGGGTTCTCGATGCGTTGCTGGATCGCGCGCTTGAGCGGCCTTGCACCAAACACCGGGTCGAACCCCACCTTGGCCAGCTCGGCCAGTGCCGCTGGTGACACTTCCAGCACCAGGTCCATCTTGGCCAGGCGCGCTTGCAGTACCTGGATCTGGATGGCGGCGATGGAGGCGATGTGCTCGGCCGACAGGGCGTGGAACACCACGGTCTCGTCGATGCGGTTCAAAAACTCGGGGCGGAAGTGGTTCTTTAGCTCGCCGGTTACGGCGTCCTTGATGTCCTCGCTGTCCTGCCCCACCATGCTTTGGATCAGGTGCGAGCCGATGTTGCTGGTCATCACGATCACGGTGTTCTTGAAGTCCACCGTCCGGCCCTGCCCGTCAGTCAGGCGGCCGTCGTCCAGCACCTGCAGCAGCACGTTGAACACATCGGGGTGGGCTTTTTCCACCTCATCGAGCAGCAGCACGCTGTAGGGTTTGCGCCGCACGGCCTCGGTCAGGTAGCCGCCCTCCTCGTAGCCCACGTAGCCCGGCGGGGCGCCGATCAGCCGCGCCACCGAGTGCTTCTCCATGAACTCGCTCATATCGATGCGCACCAGGTGGTCTTCAGAGTCAAACAAAAAGCCCGCCAGCGTTTTGCACAGCTCGGTCTTGCCGACGCCAGTGGGGCCCAGGAACAAGAAGGAGCCGGTCGGGCGGTTCGGGTCTGACAGGCCGGCGCGGGAACGCCGGATCGCATTGGCCACTGCCGTGATGGCTTCGTCCTGCCCCACCACGCGCTGGTGCAAGCGGGCTTCCATCAGCAGCAGCTTGTCTTTTTCGCCCTGCAGCATCTTGGCCACCGGGATGCCGGTGGCGCGGCTGACGACCTCGGCAATTTCTTCGGCGCCGACCATGGTGCGCAGCAACTGCGGGCGGCCACCATCTTTGGCGGACTTCGCCTTGCCGGCCTCTTGGGCCTGCGCGTCTTTGAGTTGTTTTTCCAGCACCGGCAGCTTGCCGTAGCGCAGCTCGCCGGCCTTGTTGAAGTCGCCTTTGCGGGTCAGTTCCTCGATCTGGAAGCGCAGCTTTTCCACCTCTTGCATGATGGCTTTAGACCCCTGGGCCTGGGCTTTTTCGGCCTTCCAGATCTCATCGAGGTCGGCAATTTCTTTTTGTAGCTTGCCGATTTCTTCTTCAATCAAGTCAAAGCGTTTTTGCGACGCCTCGTCTTTTTCGCGGCGCACCGCTTCGCGTTCGATCTGCAGCTGGATCAGGCGCCGGTCGAGCTTGTCCATCACCTCGGGCTTGGAGTCGAGCTCGATCTTGATCTTGGAGGCCGCCTCG
>RFWA01000729.1 GCA_009922295.1 Betaproteobacteria bacterium | reverse complement strand
CGCCGATCTGTGTGCTGCTGGCCGGTTACGAGGCGGCCCAGATCAAATCCAGCGGGCTGCTTGAGCTGGTGGGTGCTGATGCCATTGTGTCTTTGCCTGGCGGCCATGACGCGGGGGGGCACCCGGCTGTTGCGCTGGATGAGACTGCGTCCAAGGCTGCCATCTTGCGCCACGCGCCGCGCGTCAGCGCGTTTGCCATCTCGGCCAGTTTTGCGGTTCGCAACCCGGCCCATGAGCAGCAGTTGCGCGCCTGGGTTGAAGAACTGTGTGACAAACCCGTGACCTGCGGCCATGAGCTGGCCTCCAGCCTGGGCGCACCGCGGCGTGCTTTGACCGTGGCCTTGAACGCGCGGATGATTTCCCACATCAAGGCGCTGATTGAATCGGTCAGGCAGACGCTGGCGGTGCATGCTGTGACGGCCCCTTTGATGATGGTCAAGGGCGACGGCACGCTGGTCAACGTGGCCTCGGCGCTGCAGCGCCCGGTGGGCACCGTGCTGTCGGGCCCCGCTGCGAGTTTGCTAGGCGCCTGCGCCCTGAGTGGTTTGAGTGACGCCATCGTGGCCGATATGGGGGGCACCACCACCGACATCGCCATAGTGCGGGGCGGCCAACCGGCACTCAGCTTTGACGGCGCCATGATTGGTGACTGGCGGCCCATGATCGAAGCGGTCAAGGTCTACGCGATTGGCCTGGGTGGCGACAGTGAGATCCGGATCCTTGGCGGCCATGGCCTGGCCATCGGACCGCGCCGAGTGCTGCCGCTCAGCCTGCTGGCCCATGAACACCCGAAGGTCCTGGCCGTGCTGGAGCGACAGCAAAACGAGTCGCCGCACGCCAGCCAGATCCGTTTCGTGCAGCGGCTGCAAGGCCACGACGCCCTGATTGACCGGTTACCCGATGATGAGTTGCGCGCCTGGGAGCACCTCGCCCAGGGGCCTTTGGACATGGAGCAATGCAACATCCATGACCGGGTGATGTCCCGGGCACTGGCGCGGCTTGAGCGCAAGGGCTTGGCCATTTACAGTGGCTTCACGCCCAGTGACGCGGCGCATGTGCTGGGGCTGTCTGACCATTGGAGCCATGACGCAGCGGTATTTGGCGCCAGGATCTGGGCCCGCCAGATGCGACACCTGTATGGCCTGGGCACCTGGACCCTGGGCGACGCGGTCGCGCCCTCACGCCAGGTGGTGGATCTGGTGATCGCCACCATCTCGCAAAAGCTGATCGAGGCGGGCCTGAATGATGCTGATCAACTCACCGAGTCGAATGCCGGGCGGCTCGCCGGCCTGCTGACCCAACTGGCCTTGAGCCCTGGCTCAGGTGCCAGCACAGCGGGCGCCAACCCAT
>RFWA01000728.1 GCA_009922295.1 Betaproteobacteria bacterium | reverse complement strand
AAGTCGGTGAAAACGTGCTGTTCCTGCACACCGGCGGTCTGCCTTCACTGCACGCCTATGAGGCGGTGGTGCTGGGCAAGACCCCTGTTGCAGCCTGAGCCTGATGCAGATTTTTTAGCGGTTAAACTAAGTGCTACGTCTCCGAATGCCATCCGACATTAACAGGACACACCATGCAAACCTCCACACTACGCGCCGCAGGTGGCTCGATCGCCGTGACTATTCCGCAGCCGCTGGCCAAGTTCACTGGTATGCAAGCTGGCGACAAGGTCAGCTTTGAAGTTGAAGCCGGGCGTTTGATCATTTCGCCGATCAGCCGTCGCAAGTACAGCCTGCAAGAGCTGCTGGCCATGCAGGGTGACGAGCCGCTGGTCATCGACCAGGCTTGGGACAGCATGCCCGCCGTCGGCCAGGAGGTTCCTGTTTGAGTCGCCGGGTTTGGCAGCGCGGCGACATCGTGGTCGCCAGCTTCGACCCGACGCTGGGCCAGGAACAGCAAGGGCGCAGGCCCGGTATGGTCGTGACCCACGCCGATTTGAACCGGCTGGGCATGATTGGCCTGTGCCCCATCACGCAGGGCGGCATGAGCGCTCGCAATGCGGGTTTGTCGGTCAGTTTGATGGGTGCCGGCACACAGACGCAGGGCGTCGTGCTGGTGCACCAGTTCAGGATGATTGACCCGTCGCAGCGCAGATTGACCCTGATTGAGCAAGCGCCGGACGATTTGGTGGAGGAAGTACGAGCGCGGGTGGCCGCAATGCTCGATTGACCGCCAAAAAAGCCACTGACAGCCGAGGCTGGCAGTGGCTGGCAGGGGCCAGACACTCTTGAGGCGTTTGGCCAACCCGCAGGGCCTTATTTGAGTCCGGCCTTCTTCACATAAGCGTCGGTCACAAAGGCGGCGTAGTCAGGCTTGACCTCCTGGATACGCCCCTGCTCTTTCAGGAAAGCAGCGGTGCTGGTCATGGCCTTGGCGGCACCGCCACCGAGCCAGGTGGCACTGAGCTGCTGCGTGGCTGTGGGGAACTTGTACAAAGCCATGGCCGCCGGCACGTCTTTGGCGTCGGCCTTGGTCATCTTGGCGATGGCCTTGACCTGGGCAGTGTCCGCCGTCCATTTCTTGCCGTCCTTGCGATATTGCTCATCGGCTTTGGCCAGTGCTTTCACCAGTGCCACCATGAAGTCCTCGTTTTCGGACGCCCATTTGGCGTTGACTGCAAAGCCGTCAAACGTCGGGAAACCCTTGGCGCCAATGCTGCCTGAGCTGGCAATCGCCTTGCCCTTGCCCTTGATCTTGGAGAGCACCGGGTCCCAGATGAAGGCGGCGTCAATGTCGCCCCGCTCCCAGGC
>RFWA01000727.1 GCA_009922295.1 Betaproteobacteria bacterium | reverse complement strand
ATAAAACTGGACGGGCCGCCCCACAATATCGAGTAGGCTGTGGCGTGGATTGATCGCTACGTCCGGAATCTGATACACCAGTTGGATGCGACGTTTGAGCTCCTTGTCACGCGCCTTCAGCGCTGGCGGCAAGGGTTTGCCTTGGAACAAGATCTCCCCACTACGGGGTGGCAAAAGCCCCGTAACAATGCGCGCAAGTGTCGATTTACCAGACCCGGATTCGCCCACAACGGCGACGGTTTCACCACGCCGAACGTCGAGCGACACCCCTTTGACCACATGAAAGTCCCCGTAATAGGCGTGGCAGGCCTCGATCGACAACACAGTCTCAGGCTTCACAGTGGCCTGCGTGGCCCGTTCACTGGCCGCCGCTCCACGCACTGCAACTAGCCGGGCGGTGTAATCCTGCCGGGCATGGTGCAGGATCTGGTCGGTGAGTCCCTCTTCGACTTCCTTGCCGTGGCGCAGCACCTTGATACGGTCGGCCACCTGGGCCACCACCGCCAGGTCATGGGTGATGTAGAGCGCTGCCGTGCGGTATTCACGGATCAGTGACTTGAGCAGAATCAGGACTTCGATTTGTGTGGTCACATCCAGCGCCGTGGTGGGCTCGTCGAGCACCAGCACATCGGGGCGGCAGGACATGGCCATGGCGGCCATGGCGCGCTGCAGTTGCCCACCCGACACCTGGTGCGGGTAGCGCGAACCAAAGTTTTCCGGGTCGGGTAAATCCAGCGATCGAAACAACTGGCGGGCCCAGGCCTCGGCCTCAGGGCGGGTCATGATGTTGTGAATCAGCGGGGCTTCGCAGACCTGGTCCATCAAGGTATGGGCGGGGTTAAAGGCAGCAGCAGCCGACTGCGCAATGTAGGCAATGCGCTTGCCGCGCACGTCACGCCGGCCCTCCGCGTCCAGGGCCCGGACATTGACACCACCGAGGATCACCTCGCCGCCGGCAATGTGCACGCCGGCCCGCGCGTAGCACATGGCCGCCAATCCAATGGTCGACTTGCCAGCGCCGCTTTCACCGATCAAGCCCAGCACCTCGCCCTGATTCAGACGAAGGTCCACCTTGTCGATAATGACCGCTCCGGCCACGCTGCCCAGTTGCAGGCCTTTGATTTCCAGAATGATGTTGTCGCTCATACCATCACCGTGTTCACAGCTCGGCCTGTGCGCCGGACGGGCGGGCGTCGATGGACAGCATCCAGTCCACCACCAAGTTGACCGACACCGTCAACAGGGCAATCGTCACAGCCGGGTAGATGGGTGCCATCATGCCAAAGTTGATTGCTGCGGCGTTTTCTCTCACCATGCCACCCAGGTCGGCATAGGGAGGCTGGATGCCCA
>RFWA01000726.1 GCA_009922295.1 Betaproteobacteria bacterium | reverse complement strand
CAGCCGATTTTTGGTCCAGTCTGGTGGACTGGCCCCTGGACTCACCGCGCAACCTGCTGTTTCATGTGGCCGTGACGGCTGAGTCCACCCTGTGGGGCTTTGTGCTGGGCAGTCTGCTGGGCCTGATGCTGGCGGTGTGCATCGTGCATTCGCGCACGCTGGACCGTGCGCTGTTGCCATGGATCGTGGCGTCACAAAGCGTGCCGGTGCTGGCCATCGCCCCCATCGTGCTGGTGATTTTGGGCAGCCTGGGCTTTGCCGGCGTGGCGCCCAAGGCGGTGATCGCCATGTACCTGTGCTTTTTCCCGGTCACTGTGGCTATGGTGCAGGGCCTGCGCTCGCCGCAGCGCATCGAGACCGAAATGCTTTACACCTATGCCGCCAGCCGCTGGCAGGCGTTGTGGTTGTTGCGTTTGCCCGCATCATTGCCATTTTTGTTCCCCGCGCTGCGGGTTGGTATCGCTGCCGGCCTGGTGGGCGCCATGGTGGCGGAGCTGCCGACCGGCGCCCAGGCCGGCTTGGGCGCACGCCTGCTGACCGGCTCTTACTATGGCAACACGGTGCAGATCTGGTCTGCGTTGTTGATGTCGGCGTTACTAGGCCTGGTGCTGACCAGTGTGGTGGCTGCTCTGGAGCACCTGGCCCTGCGCCAGCGCAGACAAGCATGACAACCCAGGTCAAATTCGCTGTGGCCTTGGTTGGTGCTGGTTTGCTGGGGGCGCTGTTGCTGTTGCAGCAGCCTGCGGCCCAGGGCTCGGCGCCACCGACGCCCCTGTTTTGGTGGGCTTCTGCAGCGCTGGCGCTGTTGGCGGTGCAGTCGGTGCGTAGTCTGGCGGCGTTTAACCGCCCGCGCTGGATGGGCACACTCACTGCGGCCCTGTTTGGCTTGTGGTTGCTGTATTTCTGGCAGTTGCTGGTGGTGGCTTTTGAAGTGCCGCGTGTGTTGCTACCGTCACCCACCATGATCCTGCAGTCCATGCTGGAACACTGGCCGACGCTGTGGCGCGACTTCACCCAGACTGTGCTTAAAGCCGTTGTGCTGGGCTGGGTACTGGGCTCGGCCCTGGGCTTTGGCGTGGCGCTGGCCATTGACCGGCAGCCCTTTTTGCAGCGTGGTCTGCTGCCCTTGGCCTCGCTCACCAGCACCATCCCGCTGGTGGCGGTGGCGCCGATTGCCGTGATGTGGTTTGGCTTTGAGTGGCCGTCCAAGGCGGCGGTGGTGGTGCTGATGACGTTTTTCCCGATGCTGGTGTCCACCCTGGCCGGGCTGCAGGCCTCGGGCAAGTTGGAGCGGGAGCTGATGCACAGCTATGCCGCCAGCTACGGCGGCACCCTCTTGGCACTGCGCCT
>RFWA01000725.1 GCA_009922295.1 Betaproteobacteria bacterium | reverse complement strand
CCCGATTACGAGGTGGGCGCAGTCGGTTTCCCGTACTTTGGTGGCATTGCCACACCGCATTTCAAGGCCAATGAGCAGGTGGCTGCGGTCGATGACATCCTGGTTCGCCAGGTGCCGGTGCGGCGCATCAAACTCGGCAAGGCCGGTGAGGAGCGTTATGCCCTGGTCGCCACCGTGTTTGACCTGACGGTGGCCAACTACGGTGTGGCGCGTGGTCTGGCGGGTGAGACCGCTGCCCAAAGCTATGACGACGACACCCCCTACACCCCAGCCTGGCAGGAAAAAATCACCGGCGTCAAGCGCGACCAAGTGATCGCGGTGGCACGCCAGTTTGCCGACAACGCCGACAAGACCCAGGGCAAGTCGATGGTCATCATCGGTGCTGCCATGAACCACTGGTACCACAGCGACATGAATTACCGCGGCATCATCAACATGCTGATGATGTGCGGCTGCATTGGCCAGAGCGGCGGGGGTTGGGCGCACTACGTGGGGCAAGAAAAGCTGCGCCCCCAGACCGGCTGGACGGCGCTGGCCTTTGCGCTGGACTGGGCCCGGCCGCCGCGCCAGATGAACTCCACCAGTTTCTTCTACGCCCACACCGACCAGTGGCGCTACGAGAAACTGGGCGTGGCCGAAATCCTGTCGCCGTTGGCCGACAGATCCAAGTATGGCGGCAGCCTGATCGACTACAACGTGCGTGCCGAACGCATGGGCTGGCTGCCCAGCGCGCCACAGCTGGAAACCAACCCGATGCAGGTGGTTCGGGACGCGCAGGCGGCGGGCATGGACCCGAAAGACTATGTCGTGCAGTCGCTCAAAGACGGCACGATCAAGATGAGCTGTGAAGACCCGGACAACCCACGGAACTGGCCGCGCAATATGTTTGTCTGGCGGTCCAACCTGCTGGGCTCCAGCGGCAAGGGTCACGAGTACTTCATGAAACACCTGCTGGGAACCACCCACGGTGTGCAGGGCAAAGACCTGGGTGCCGACGATGCCAAGCCGCTGGAGGTGCGCTGGCATGACAAGGCGCCGGAAGGCAAGCTGGACCTGCTGGTCACCCTTGATTTCCGCATGAGCACCACCTGCCTGTACTCCGACATCGTGCTGCCCACCGCCACCTGGTACGAGAAGAACGACCTCAACACCAGCGACATGCACCCCTTCATCCACCCGCTGTCCACTGCGGTGGACCCGGCCTGGCAATCGCGCAGCGACTGGGACATCTACAAAGGCTTTGCCGAAGCGTTCAGCCGGGTGTGTGTGGGCCACCTCGGTGTGGAGAAGGAAGTGGTGTTGACGCCCTTGATGCACGACACCCCGGGCGAACTGGCCCAGCCCTTTGAG
>RFWA01000724.1 GCA_009922295.1 Betaproteobacteria bacterium | reverse complement strand
CCACACTCAATTCCGACATCGTGATGCAGTTTGATGAGTGCACGCCCTACGTCTCAGTGGAGCCCAAGACCAAGGGCCAGATCACCACCGAGCGCGAAGCGCGGCAATCGATGGCCTTGAGCTTACGCTGGGCCCAGCGCTGCCAGGCCGAGTTCGCGCGCCTGCAGAACCCGAACGCGCTGTTTGGCATCGTCCAGGGCGGCATGTTCGAGCACCTGCGCGACGAATCATTGGCCGGGCTGGAGGCGCTGGATTTTCCAGGCATCGCGGTCGGCGGCCTGAGCGTGGGTGAGCCCAAGGCCGACATGCTGCGCCTGCTGCAGCACGTCGGGCCCCGCTTGCCCAAGCACAAACCGCACTACCTGATGGGCGTGGGCACGCCAGAAGACCTGGTGGCCGGCGTACAAAACGGCATCGACATGTTTGACTGCGTGATGCCCACCCGCAACGCCCGCAATGGCCACCTGTTCACCCGCTTTGGCGACCTCAAAATCCGCAACGCCCGCCACAAAGCCGACGCCAGCCCGCTGGACCCAAGCTGCAACTGCTACACCTGCGCCGGGCACACCCGGCCTGATGGCACCGTGGTGGGTGGTTTCAGCCGAGCCTACCTGCACCACCTAGACCGCTGCGGCGAGATGCTGGGGCCGATGTTGGCCAGCATCCACAACCTGCACTACTACCTGAACCTGATGCGTGAGGTGCGCGAGGCGCTGGACGCCGCCCGCCTGAGCGCTTTCGTGGCGCAATTCCACGCCGACCGCGCACGCGGGGTGTGAGCCGCCGCGCTGCAGACCGAGGCTAGCTTTGGCGGGTAAACACCGTCAACACGCCGGTGTAGGCGTACAAGTGGTCATGGGCGATTTCGCCGGCCGCAAAAAACCCGACCAAAGGCACGTCGCCCAAGGCCCGGCGGATGATCTGCAGCTCGGCGCTGGCACCACCAAAATGCGGGCCGCCGCGCCCGGTGCAGCTGACATAAATGGCCCCCGCAATACCGCGTGCCGGGTGCGGCGCGGCTTCTGCCTCAGAGGCATGCAAGGCGTTGGCTGCTTCCACCGCCATCTCTTGAGGCTCCAGCTCTTCGCGGATCTCGGCGCAAACGCGCATCAGGTCGGCCCGTGCTGCCTGCACATTGCGTTGGCAAAACGCCAACTGCATGCCTTCCTGCAGCCGGTCTGACACCGCTACGCCCCGGCGCCCGGGGTCCAGCCCAATCAGGTGGCGCACCAGCACGTCTTTGCCAAAGTTGCCAGTCCGGCCCACTGCGGCGCTGTCGCCATGCGCACCGCCGGCAAGCGGTGCTGGCACCAGGCCAACCAGCGTGGCCCGTACGGCCTTCAGGGCGGT
>RFWA01000723.1 GCA_009922295.1 Betaproteobacteria bacterium | reverse complement strand
ACTGGCTTGGGTTTGATTCCCGGGGGTGGAGGCACCCAACGCTTACCCCGCGTCATTGGACTGGGGCGAGCACTTGACATGATTTTGACGGGTGACCGAGTCAACAGTGACGAGGCCCTCAGCATGGGACTAGTGACCCGGATGACTTCGGGTGCAGACACCCTGGTGGCAGAAGCTTTGGCAGTCGCTGCACGTATTGCGGTGAGGCCGCCGACCGCCAGTGCTTACGCCAAGGAAGCAGCCAAGGCTGGATTGGAAATGGATTTGCAAGCGGGACTCAATCTGGAGAAAACGCTTTTCTCACTGTTGATGAGCACTGCTGACCGCGCCGAGGCGGCAGCAGCATTTCGGGACAAGCGTGAGCCAAGATTTACTGGGAATTGATTGGAACTTATGATGACAGATAAGCACATCGTGGTTGTTGGTGCCGGGTTGATGGGCACCGGCATTACTCACGCTTTTTTGGCCAGTGGGCATCACGTTACATTGGTAGATACCAATGGAAACGCCTTAGATCAAGCGCGGCAATCCATCACCAAGATTTTTGGCGACGGTGTGCGGCTTGGCAAGACGACCGAGGCTGATGTGGCAGATGCGTTGGCTCGAATGGCGTGCGCCGAACACCTGCGGGGCGCATCTGGCGACACTGCTCTTGTTATGGAGACGGTGACCGAGAGCCTGGTGATCAAGCAGGCGATTGTCCGCGAGGCTGAAGCCTGTTTCAAGGCGGGCACGGTGATTGCCACCAACACGTCGGCATTGAGCATCACCGAGATCGCTTCGGTAGCCAAAACGCCCGCGCACGTGATTGGGATGCACTTCTTCAATCCCGTACACAAGATGAAATTGGTCGAAATTGTGCGCGGGCTCGAGACTTCGGATGAGACCGTGGCACGAGCTCGCGCCTGGGCTTCGGCCATTGGCAAGACGTCCATTGAAGTCAATGAGGCACCGGGGTTTACCACCAGCCGGATCTCTGCTTTACTTGGCAATGAGGCCATGTACATGCTGTCTGAGGGCGTTGCCAGTGCAGAGGATATCGACACGTCCTTGCGTATGGCGTTCAATCACCCGATGGGGCCTCTGGAACTCGGGGACCTGACAGGATGGGATACCCGACTGGCTGTACTGCAATACCTGCACCAGACGCTGGGTGAAAAATTCAGACCCTGTCCGCTGATCATCAAACTGGTCAAGGCCGGTCGCCATGGCCGAAAAACGGGACGCGGCATCTATGAGTACGATGACAAAGGCGCAAAGATACCGAACTCTGGCGTGAGGCCTTTCTGATGCGTGATGTGATCATCGTTGAGGCGCTGCGTACGCCGGTTGGGCGCTTTCGCGGCGGGCT
>RFWA01000722.1 GCA_009922295.1 Betaproteobacteria bacterium | reverse complement strand
AAAAGGCTTCGCGGGCCTCCATGTTGATTTCTTCCAGGGTTTCCAGGCAGTCGCTGGTGAAGCCGGGGCAGACCACGTCGACGCGTTTGATGCCGGCCTGACCCAGGGCGATCAGGGTGGGTTCGGTGTAGGGTTGCAGCCATTTGGCGCGGCCCAGTCGCGATTGAAAAGTCACCTTGAAAGCCTCGCGCGGCAAAGCCAGCGCCTCGGCCAGCAGGCGCGCGGTCTTGAGGCACTCGCAGTGGTAGGGGTCGCCCAGATGCAGGGTGCGTTCGGGCACGCCATGAAAACTCATGACCAGCTGGTCTGCCCGGCCGTGTGTGGCCCAGTGCCGCTGGATGCTGCCCGCCAGTGCGCTGATGTAAGCCGGGTGGTCGTGGTAGCGGTTGATAAAGCGCAGCTCGGGCACATTGCGTACCTTGGCGGCCCAGGTGTAGACCGCGTCAAACAGGCTGGCGGTGGTGGTGGCCGAGTATTGGGGGTAGGCGGGCAGCAGCAGCACCCGGGTCACGCCCTCGGCCTTGAGGGCGTCCAACTGCTCGGCAATGCTGGTCTGGCCATAGCGCATGGCGTAGCGCACTGTGATGTGGTGGCCGGCCTGGGCCAGCCATTGCTGCAGCCCGTTTGCCTGTTTTTCAGTCCAGACTTTCAGGGGCGAGCCTTCGGGCGTCCAGATGCTGGCGTACTTGGCGGCAGATTTGGCCGGGCGCACCCGCAAGATGATGCCGTGCAGGATCAGCAGCCACAGCAGCCGCGGGATCTCCACCACGCGGGCATCGCTCAAAAACTCGGCTAAAAAGCGCCGCACATCGGCCGGCGTGGGGCTCGCCGGGGTGCCCAGGTTGCAAAACAGCAATGCGGCGCGCGGCGCCTGGCCATGGCGGAAGTTCGGCTCCTGGGCAAAGGGGGCGGTCTGTTTGGCGGGCATACGTTATTCTCCCTCACCTATGCTTGATATTTCTGCGGTTCGGGCGATCAGCCTTGATCTAGATGACACTTTGTGGCCCGTCTGGCCCACCATCGCCCGGGCCGAGCTGGCCTTACAAGGCTGGCTCACGCCGCGGGCGCCGGGTGCTGCTGCCTTGGTGGCTGACAGCCAGGCCCGCGCCGCCCTGCGCCAGCAGGTGATGGATGCCCACCCAGCCTTGCACCATGATCTGAGCCACCAGCGCCAAGCGCTGATCCGGTTGGCGCTGCACCAGTGTGGCGAAGACACCGCCCATGCGCCGGAGGCCTTTGAGATCTTTTTCGCCGAGCGCAACCGGGTCGATTTTTATGACGATGCGCTGCCGGCTTTGGCCCAACTGGCGGCCCGCTTTCCTTTGCTAGCGGTCTCCAACGGCAATGCAGA
>RFWA01000721.1 GCA_009922295.1 Betaproteobacteria bacterium | reverse complement strand
GGTGCCGTTGACCTCTAAACCCACAATCATCTTGAGGATGGCAATGGCGTCTTGCAGGTTGACTGCGGCTGATGTGGCGGTGGCTTCTGCGCTGGGGATGGCTCGGCTGGCTGTCAGGCTGAGGGCCTGGCCCTTGATAGCTTCCAAACTTGCAGCGCCGTTTGCCGTGGTGGCTTGGCTGAACGAGCCGTTGGACAGTGAAACATCGCCCAACAGGGTATGGGCTTTCCAGCTGTAAGCGAGGAGGTCCGCGCTGACCAGAGCGGCTGTGTTGTGGTAAGCGCACTGCTAAAACTGCCAGTGCTGGCGTTGCCTGCTGCGTCGGTTTGTTTGATTTGAATGGTGTTTGCCGCATAACTTGCCGCCGGCAGGGCCAGGTTGGTGCCGCTGCCAGCAAGCCAGGTGCTGCCGCCATTCAGGCTGTAAGACCAGACCGCGCCCGGCTCAAGCCCGCTCACCGACAGGCTGCTGCTGCTGGCCAGCTGAGTGCTGCCGGTTGCGGTTTGTTGCAGCGATGTGATGGTGATGTCTGTCAGCGGTTTGTCTGAGCTGCTGCGCGGTACCCCTGCAATGCTGTCAACCACATCCAACCCGGCCAGCACCTTGCCAAACACCGCGTAGCCGGGCGATGTGGCACTGCTGTAGTTTAAAAACAGGTTGTCAACCTGGTTGATGAAGAACTGCGAGGTGGCTGAATCAGCCACCGCCGTGCGGGCCATGGCAAGGGTGCCGCGCAAGTTGCTCAGGCCGTTGTTGCTCTCAAGCGTTATGGCGGCGTAGGTCGGGGTTTTGTAGCCCGATGCGGTGTAGCCACCGCCCTGGTCCATGAAGCCGGGAATGACGCGGTGGAACAGGGTGCCGGCATAAAACCCCGCGTTGGCATAGGCCAGCATATTGGCCACGGTGATGGGGGCCTGGGTGGGGTACAACTCGGCCACCATGGTGCCCATGCTGGTTTGGATGGTGACTTGCGGGTTATCAAACCCCAGCAAGGGCACTGGTTTGGGCGCAGCCGGCGCCACGGTGTCGATGGCCTGCGCGCTGTTGCTTGCAGCCAGGTTTTGGTTGCCCGATGCATCGGTGACAGCCCCGGCCTTGAGTGTGAGGCCAATCTTGCCACTTGCCACGCCTAGCGCAGGGCTGACGCTGACGGTGTAGATGCTGCTGTCTGCGCCAGCGTCTACCGACAGCAGCGTGCCGTTGCTCACACCGAGGTCGCTTGCCTCCAGGCCGGTAACGGCCTCGCTGAAGGTGAGCGTGAAGCGCAGGCTGCCGGTGCTGCGGTTGGCAATGCCGGGCAGGTTGTCGCTAAAGGTGACGGTTGGGGCAGTCATGTCAAAGCTGGCGAGGTCTGT
>RFWA01000073.1 GCA_009922295.1 Betaproteobacteria bacterium | reverse complement strand
TGCGGATGCCGTAGCCTTCAAACGACCAGGCCACCGTGCCGGACATGGGCTCGGCAGGCTGGCCGACCAGACCCCAGATGTGGTGCACGTCGGCAGGGCTGAGGTCTGCCAGGCGGATCAGGTTCATGCAATAGCCTTCCGAATAGGGTTGGGCAGACCACTATAGCGGGCAAGCCAGGGCCTAAACTCAAGGCTTAACCACCTCCGCGAAAGCCACCATGTTTTTTTCAGCTGACCCCGGCTCTGTCACCCATGGCATCCAGTTGTCGCTGGTCCCGGTGTTTTTGCTGACGGCGGTGGCGGCCATGATCGGCGCCGTGACCGGGCGGCTGGCACGCATCATCGATCGGGCGCGAACCTTGGAAGAGCGGCTGGACGCGCGACCTGATGCAGCGCGCACGGCGGCGGCGTACGCCGAGCTGGCCGATTTGCGCAAGCGCGGCTGGCTGGTCAATGTGTGCGTGGCACTGCTGACTTTTTGCTCGTTGCTGATCGGCCTGACGATCGTGACGCTGTTTCTGGGCGAGACCACTTCAATGGAGTTTTTGCGCCTGCCCACCATCTTCTTCCTGTCGGGCGTGATCTGCTTTTTGCTGGCGCTGCTGTGCTTTTTGGCCGAGACACTGCTGGCGACACGGGTGCTGCGCTTTGGGCGCCCACGCTGACCTGGGCGTGGCTACCTGCTTTCAAACCGGCTTAAGGGGCCGCAGCAGGTGCTCGTAAGTATTCTCCGCCTGTTTGATTTTTTCCAGTCCGACCAACTGATTGAAGTCGTCGAAGGTAATCATCCTGGAGGCTGCCTCGCCATAGGTTCCCGTGGTCTTCAGTGCACTGAAGTAAGACTTGAGTGCGTGTGATACGGCATAAAGAATGTCGGCCTGCAGGTAATGTGAATAACCCAGCTCAGTCAAGACATCGGGGTGAATCAAAGGTGAGCGGCCAGCAAACACCCAGTTGTACATCACCGGGCCTCGAATCAGTTTAGGGATCGCTGCTGCCTGCTCCATGGAGGTCGGCGCCTCAACAAAAATTACGTCGGCGCCCGCCTCCAGGTACCGGTTGCCGCGCTCGATGGCATCGTCGAACCCATTCACCGCGATGGCATCGGTTCTCGCAAACAGCAGAAAGTCTGACGATTTTCTGGTGTCCACAAACGCCTTGATTTTTGACACGAATGTGTCTGTGCTAACCACCCGTTTACCCTCCATGTGGCCACACTTCTTGGGCAGCACCTGATCCTCCATATGGATGCCGGCCGCACCGGTTCGTTCTACTTCGCGCACAAGCCGCATCACATTGAGATAATTGCCATAGCCATCGTCCCCATCGACCAGAACCGGGCGGCTGGTGCAATTGACAATTTTGCGTACGGCGTCCAGGTTTTCTGACAGGGTGAGAAGCCCCACATCAGGCATTGCGAATTGTGAACCGGATATGTTGTAGCCGCCTACATGCAGCCAGTCAAACCCATAGGTATCGGCAATCCTTGCGCTTAGCGCGTCATAGACGCCAATGATTTGTTGAACCCTTGGCCGCTCACCTACTGATGCCTGTTGTGTCATGGCTTGTCGTTCCTATTCAGAGGTAGTGTTGTTTCAGCGATCGTTCGGAGAACTTGCCGGATTGGCGGTCTGTGTCAATATCTTCCGATGTCCTGGTAGCGGGTTCACCGTACCCACCTGCCCCCGGCGTTTCAATCATGATGCGCTGGCTGGAGTCAAAAAGCACGCCACTTGGCTTGTTGGGCAACTGTGTCAAGCTGCCGTCTGCCTCGACACGGACGAAGCGACCGGTGTGGCCGCCCTCACCGCCAAATACGCCCCAGGGTGCATTTCTGAAGCGTTCGCCCGAACCAGAAAAGACGCATTCATGGTCCAAAGGCCGGATCACCCGGCGCAGCCCAAGCCCGCCCCTGTGCCGCCCAGCGCCACCAGAGTCTTCAACGAAACCGTAGGCCTCGACCAGCAGGGGGTAATCCATTTCAATAGCCTCGACTGGCAAATTACTGGTGTTGGTGATATGCACTTGCACGCCGTCTTTGCCGTCTTTGTTTACCCGCCCGCCAAAGCCCCCGCCCAAGGTCTCGAAATAGATGTATCGGCGGCCGGTGTTTGGGTCAATGCCTGAGAAGATGGCCGTGGTGTTAGCGCCGTTGGCTGCGCCAACCGCCCTGGCCGGCAAAGCCGGGGCCAATGCGCCGATCAGTGCATCAATGATTCGTTGCGCAGTGTGCGCGCGATTGGCTACAGAGGCAGGAAACTCGGCATTGACCAGGCAACCTACTGGCGCGCTCCATTCACAGACATCCAGCACGCCCTGGTTATTCGGCACGTCAGGATCCAGCAGTGCTTTCAAGGTGTAACTGATCGCGGACAAGGTGGCTGTGGCTGTGCAGTTAATGTTGCCTGCTACCTGTGGCGAGGTACCTTCAAACGAGACATGGATCCGATCATCGGTGACCCGCACCTCAACCGCAATCGGTATATCCACCGTACCGCAACCGTCGTCGTCCATGATGTCTGTGAAGGTGTAGACGCCATCTGGCAGACTGCGAATGGCCGCTCGCATCCGCAGCTGGGTTCGCCGGACAATCTCGTCAAACGCCAGAGTCAGAGTCTGTGCGCCGTGCCTTTCCACAACCTCCTGAAAGCGACGCTCACCCAGGCGCACCGATGCAATCTGCGCAAATAGATCGCCGCGCCTTTCATCAGGCACGCGTGTGTTGAGCAAAATCAGGTCATAAATGCCTTGCTGAAGTTTTCCGGCTTCAAAAAGTTTGATCAACGGTACCCGCAAACCCTCTTGATAAATTTCGGTCATTCCCCCGGCCATGCTGCCTGCACTCATGCCGCCGAAGTCTGCGTGATGCGCTATGTTGCAGACAAAGGCAATCGGCTTGCCATCATGAAAAATCGGCAAGGCCATGTTCAGATCCGGCAGGTGCGTGCCGCCGGCGACGAAGGGGTCGTTGGCAATGAAGATGTCCCCGGGCTGAATGCTCTCCAACGTGACCTGACTCAGTAGGGACGTCATCATGCCCATGATCGATCCCAAGTGAATAGGGAGCGACTCTTTGGCCTGGACAATCAAGCGCCCTCTGGTATCGACCAGCGCTGTAGAGTGATCCCGGCGCTCCTTGATGTTTTGAGAATAGGCGCTTTTCATGAGCGCGACGAAAGACTCATCGACCACCGATGCCAATGCATTTTGAATGATCTCGATAGATATCGGGTCGAGGGCAGCTGTGCTGGTCATATTTTTGTACTGATGATGAGGTGATTCGCCGAGTTGAGCGTCGCCAGACTACCGGGGCGAATCAGTGTGGTGGTGTCCATTTGTTCAACAATGGCCGGGCCATGAATCTGATCACCAGGCTTGAGCTGATCGCGTTGGTAAATGGCGGTGGCAATTGGCCCGCCCCTATCAAACCAAACCGACCTTGTCACCGGGGATGTCATGAGCCTGGTCTGTGACGGGGGCGGCAGCGGCAACGGCGGTCTGTGGAGCTTGGCGCGGGCGATGCAGCGGTAATTAATCACTTCCACAGTCGCCGCCGGATCATGATGCCCATAGCTGAGTTCATGGGCACGTGTGAAGTCTGCGGTCAATTGGTCGACGATGGTGGCGCCTGCACTGCGCAAGTATTCTTCGGCATCGATGGGAATCGACAACTCGTAATTTTGTCCAACGTAGCGCAGATCCAGACTCACTGCGACATGTTGATCTTCAACAGTGATCTCCTCGTCGGCAAACCACGACTGGGCTTGCTGCCGAATGGCCGCGATCGTCTGCCGGATGGTTTCAGCCGCTGTGCTGACCAGCAAAGTGCGGTGGGTGCGGACGAAGTTTTCCCGTAGATCGGACACCACGACGCCTTGTGCACACAAGATGCCGGGATGGGTCGGGACGACGATGTCAGAAATCGACAACTCCCGCGCAATGTCGGCCGCATGCAAGGGACCGCCACCGCCAAAGGGCATCAGTGTGAACTGACGGGGATCGTGTCCGCGCTCCACAGACACGGCACGTATGGCGCGAACCATGTTGGCGACCACGATTTCAATACAGCCCAGCGCGGCCAATTCAATACTAAGGCCCAGGCTTTGGGCAATGTCGGCGAACGAGTCTCGCGCCAATCTCATGCTAAGGGGCACACGCCCATCCAATAAGCCGTCAGGGCTCAGCCGGCCAAGTATCAGGTTAGCGTCTGTGACCGTGGGCTGCGTCCCGCCGATCCCATAGCACGCCGGTCCCGGTTTGGCGCCTGCACTGGTGGGGCCCACTTTGGCCATGCCACCGGCATCCAGCCAGGCAATGGAACCACCGCCAGCGCCCACGGCATTCACATCGACCATGGGTAGGCGCACCGGGTAGCCACCGACGGACCGGTCGTACGCAACACCGGCTTCGTAGTTTTGGATCAAGCAGACATCCGCACTGGTGCCGCCCATGTCGATAGTGATGACATTGGGTCTCTGCGCCTGGCGCGCCGTATAGGCAGCGCCAACAACACCCCCTGCAGGGCCGGAAAGCGCTGTTCTGACAGGAAACCTGCGTGCCTGTCGAACGGACATTAACCCGCCTGATGACTGGTTAATGCCCACGGCGGCGTTAGGAATCTGTTGCGTCAATGCCTGCTCCAACGTCGTCAGGTAGCGGTCCATCACGGGCATGAGATAGGCATTGAGCACGGTGGTGGACATCCGCTCGTACTCCCGGAATTCCGGTTGCACTTCGGATGAGATCGAGACCGGTACACCAAGTCTGAGCAGTTCAGTACGCAGGGCTTCTTCGTGTTGTGGGTTAATGAACGAGAAGAGGAAGCAGACCGCGCACGCTTCTGCGCCAGTGTCTGCTACGGCACGCACCATGGCGGCAATATTGTCTGCTTCGGGCACGCGTATCACCTGCCCTTTGGAACCAACCCGCTCTCCCACTTCGAAACGGCGTTCCCTTGGCACCAGAGGTGCGGGCTGGTCGACCTGTAGGTCGTACATGTGGGGCCTGGTCTGACGGCCAATCTCCAGCAAATCCCGGAATCCCTCTGTGGTGATCAAGGCTATCCTGCCGCCTCGGCGTTGGATCAGAGCGTTTGTGGCCACGGTCGTGCCGTGACAGAGTCGTCGTATATCTTTGAGGTCCAGCACTCCGCGTTTTGCAAGAACGCGCAAGCCTTCCAAGATCGCCTCTGCAGGGTTGTCAGGCGTAGACGGCAGCTTGAACACCTGTGCCAGAGAGTCTCCGGCATCCATCACGTGAAAATCGGTAAACGTACCGCCAACGTCGACACCTACAATTTTCAAAGTCGCTGCTCCGTGAATCTGAATCTAGTATATTCTATGTATATTTGATTGGATATGCAATGTCGCTATCCACCTTTCATGGCGGGTATCATTCCCGAAGCGATCGCTTAACGCTGAACTCAGATAACAGGGTCGATCGCCCTTCGCGGCCGAACTCGACATGACCACCATCAACGCATCAAAGCGGCCCAAAGGAAGCGGAACCCGCTGGGCCTACGACACCATTCGCGGAAAAATCCTCTCGCTTGACTTCGCGCCGGGTCAAGCCCTTGACGAGCAGGAATTACTGGCATCCCTGGGCTTATCAAGAACGCCGATCCGCGAGGCGCTGATTCAGCTGGCAGCGGAGGGACTGGTGGAGATGTTGCCGAACCGCGGCGCGAAAGTCGCCCGCATTGATCTTGATGGTGTCCGAGAGTTTTTTGAGGCACTAGACGCGAATCAGCGCATGGTGACCCGTTGGGCTGCGCTGCGCCACACCGACGCAGCGATGCTGGTCATAGACCAGGAGCGGCGACGTTTTGAGCAGACAGTCGCCAATGCCGATCTACCCGGCATGATGGACACCAACCTGGCATTCCACGAAGCCATTGCAGCAGCCTGTGGCAACCAACACGTCGCCAAAAGTTACACACAATTGCTGGCGTTCGGTCTGCGCTTATCTCATATTTCCCTGGCCTACGAGGAGCCATCGACAGACAGACAGTCGACACATCAAAAGGAGATCGTCAAGGACCACCTCCAGATGCAGCAGTTTTTGATTGAACGCGATGCGGACGGCGCCGAAGAGTCGGCCCGGCATCATACCGATCGATTCAAAGCCCGTGTGATGGATTTTCTTGGGACGAACCTCGCGGAAAGAATGAAGTTCTAATCCGGCTCCCCTGCCAATGACATCAATGCCCCATCAATAGATTGGGCAGCCATAGAGAAAGCGCCGGCACGTAAGTGAAGAGAAGGAGCGACAGGACCAGCGGAATCAGCAGCGGAACGCAGGCTTTCACTAAATCCTCAAAAGGCACCTTGGCTACCCGGGTCATCACATACAGTCCTATTCCCATAGGCGGCGTGATGATGCCAATCGTGATGTTCAAATTCAAAATAATGCCAAATTGAACCAGGTCAATTCCCAACTGCTTGACTACTGGCAGCAAAATGGGAGCGACCAGAATTAACAGCGGTATCGGCTCCAGAAAGCAGCCCAGAACCAACATGAAAATATTGATCAGTAGCAGCAGAATATTTTTGTCATTAGACAACATGAATAGCCACTGTGCCACTTTCAACGCCGTGCCTTCATAGGTGAATATCCAACCAGCCACCGTTGACACCGCAACAATGAACATGATGTTGATGCTCTGCTTAGCCGATTCCTTCACGCTGGCATAGACCTCGCTGATCGAGGCCTCGCGATACACCATACCTAGCATCAGTGCATAGGCCGAGGCGACGATACCCACCTCTGTCGGCGAGATAGCGCCTGTGCTCATGCCAACCACAATAATGACCGGCACGGCCATCGCGGGTAGCGCCTTGGCAAAAGCACCGCCACGCTCTTTGATGGTGGAGCGGGTCTCGATCGGCATGGGTTCATTGCCAAACCGGGCCATGATCCATATCGCGATCATCATGACGATGCCGATGATGACCCCGGGTATCACGCCCGCTAAAAACAGCCGGCCAATCGAGACTTGGGCAATGACGCCATAGATCACAAGGTTGATGCTGGGTGGAATCATGGGCCCGATGACGGATGAGCACAGGGTTACGGCGCTCGCAAACTTCCGCCGGTAACCGGCCCGCTCCATCTCGGGGATGCCGATCGCACCCAGGCCCGCGGCATCTGCGAGGGCCGAGCCCGAAATGCCAGCGAACACCATATTCGCCAGCACCATCACATGCGCCAAGCCGCCCCTGAAATGGCCGACCATCGTCCGCGCAAATGTCCATATCCTCGTCGCCAAACCCAAAGCACTGAACAGGTTACCGGCCAATATAAAAAAAGGCACCGACAACAATGCCACACTGTTGACGCCCTTCAACATGAACTGGGGCAGTATCGCCAGGTCGCGGTCCATCAGCATGAGCGGAGGCAGAGTCGACAGACCGATGGCAATCGAAACCGGCATGCGTAAGAACAGCAAGACCACGAAGACCACGACCATCAGCAGAGAGAGCATCGATCGACTTTCTACGTCAAGGCTCGCTGCGCAACCCGGAAGCCGGATGCACGTTCGCCTTGGCACGATCTTCAAACAGCTTGAGAGCCGCGGCGCTGAGGCGCTTGAGCGACATCAGCAAGCAGATGACCGCGCCAACCATCGCGGGCAAAGCAACATAGCCTTGATGGAATGGAAATAGCACGTGGGGTATGCCTGAGGTGAGCGTCAGGTAGCCCCAACATCCATAGGCCAGGACGCCAAAAAAAACGACTGTCGCCAATTCATTGAAAGCGTCGATCAACCGCTGATTGCGCAGCGAAAGTTTTCTGACGAAGTACGCCATCCTGACGTCTTCGTCCTCATGCAGCAGATGGGCATAACCTACAAAATAGACCACAGATGCCAGCACCAGGGAGATTTCGACCGTGTAAATAGACGAAGCCGAGAAAAAGAACCGCGCCGCTGCCTCCCACCCGTTCATAACGACAACCAAAACAAAGAGGAACACCGAAAGCCCAAGGATCACGTTTGACAATGTCTTGAACAAGCTGTCAAGTCGCGTCCGTGGCTCCCTCTCACTGCTCATACGAGTACCTTGGCCTGTAGTCTGACTTGACTGACTTTGGAGTCAAGCCGAGCCTCATTTGACGGCCCTGATTCGCTCATAGATCCCTGCCGGAATGAATCCCTCTTTCTCCAGGTCCTGGATCACTGGCCGCATCTTGGCTGCCCCCGGCTTGAGATCAAGGACGGTGTATTGGACGCCCTTGGCTTTCATACTGGCAAAGTCGCGTTCAATTTCTGCGTCAGCAGTCCGCATGTACTCCTTGCCCGCCTGATCAGCCGCCTCGGTAATAGCCCGGCGATGCTCGGCCTTCAAACTAGCCCATTTCTTTTTATTGCCAACCAGGGTCAATACACCCCAATATTCATCCGTACGGGCCACGTATTTGGCGACCTCGGTGAACTTCATGGCGGTCAAGAGGTTGGCTGGTGCGGTCACAGCATCGATCATCCCCTGCTGCAAACCCAGGTAAACGTCATTCCATGGCAAAACCACCACCTGTGTCCCAAGCGCTGTCCAAGATTTGCGCCATGTATCGATAGGCGCAATCCGCAATTTCAAACCCTTGAGATCGTCAAAGTTCTTCACTGGCTTGGTCGAGATCAGGACCCGGAATGGTCCGCGCTCCCAATCTGACGCGACGACCGCCAACCCAGCTTTGTCAAGTGGGTCTACAAACATTTCCTTCCACAGTGGTGACTTAAGGATTTTTCTAAATTGCTCCTGAGATTCCACGGCGTAATTGAGTCCGAGGGCTTTCAGTCCGGGGCTGAAACGTTCGAATTCGACATTGCCACCCACGTAAAGATCTTGGTTCCCCAGGATCGTGCTTTCAATCATGGCTGTTGCAGGGCCCAATTGCTCCGACGGAAACACCTCGACAAGCACTTCACCATTGGTTTTCTCTTTGACCAATGCTGCAAAGCGATCAACAACAATGCCTTCTGCACTCGCTTTTGGCGAGATATGACCTGTCTTGAGGACGATCTGGGCGTGCACCGGGGCCAGCACGGATAGAAGCAAGGCGCTGGTCAGCAAGGCGCCTGCGATCTTTGATGACATCTTCATCACTAACTCCTCAGCTTGAAACATTGAAAACTTACCCAGAAGGCAAGCAGAAAGTGGCATCGGCCAGCATGGAAATACCGTCCGAAACCAAGGTAACGAGTCAAATATACATTGAGTATATTTAACTGTCAACCTGGCGTCTGACCTGACGTCTGCAAACATCTGCACATCTGCAAACAATGTCACACGCCGGCGGAGGGGCGCCCCTTAGCCGGCCACGCTCCCTGCCGATGCCAATGCCAAAGTCAATGCTGATTGAATGAAATTCCCACTGGCCCGACGAACGTCGGGCGTTCTGTTAGTTCCTTGGCGCCGGCGCCAAGGTTCCGTTCATAGGCCTCAGGCCATGTCGGCCGACCGAGCCACCCGGCTCAACCGGTCAGGCGAGAGGACGCTCGGGTCCAAGCCCTCTTGCACCAGTTCCGCCGGTAGTGCGACGCCGCGCAGCAGCGCATCGGCCAGCGCACTGGCGCCCACCGCGCTCTGAATGCCGTAGCCGCCCTGCGCCGCCAGCCAAAACAAGCCAGGGGTGTCGGCATCA
>RFWA01000720.1 GCA_009922295.1 Betaproteobacteria bacterium | reverse complement strand
TTGGCATGGTGGCTTTTCGTGCGGTTCGATCTTGCCATTATCCGGCTGAGATGCTGCCGTTCATTCGATAGCCTGTAAGACCGAGGTCAAGCTAAACCCAGATCCTCGACCGGACATCAACAGTCCTTCATCCCCGCGATGTTCCCTTGATCAAGAAACGATTTCAATCGATGCCAGATCATGATCAAGCAAGGACTCGGCAATCACGTCTCTGTTTTCAATCAATAACTTGAGAGTGGCGGCACGTGTTTGGTTGAGCGTCTTGAGGCGAATGACCTTTGGCGGCTGCCCCCAGACCAGGGACAATTCCTGGAAATCAGCATCGCGGGTAACAAGCACGAAATCATCATCTTTGGCCTTTTGCCATACTTCTTTGTCTGTGGCCGACTCCATCCGCAGCAATAGCACCTGATTGCTTCCGGGGTAGTCATGCTGGAGAAATGGCACCAAACGCCTCGACAAATTTTCATCAAGCAGCAGCTTCATTGGACCTTGTACGAATACACCTGGTGTTCACGCTCGGCTGCATAAGCCAGCGCAGCCAAAATATCTTCAGGTGTCAGTTCAGGAAAGTCATCCTGTATCTCCTGCTGTGACATACCGCTCGACAGCATAGACAGAACGTCGTACACGGTAATGCGCAGATCACGGATGCAAGGCCTGCCGCCGCGTTTGCCCGGCTCCAACGTGATTCTGTTCATATCAACTCCTTTAATGACGTGATCTGGCGACGATTCTGCCTGACATTGACACGCATTCCTTGCCCCGACCGGGAATCCGGGAGGTATGGATTCCCGATCAGGCTGGGGATCATGCCTCGATGGCTGGCGACAATTGCATCAAAGCGGTCAGGATGCGTATGGCGTAAGGTGACAATCCCGGCGCTGGCTGACCGCCGGGTGGGCCACCGCCAATGGGGCCTGCGCCCGCAAACCCCGCCACCCACCGAGGTGGGCGTCGTGAAGCTTTGAGAAACAGACCAAAGCACTGCTCATCCAATCACCTACACCACCCCAGCCGCCCTCAAGCGTTCGATATCGGCCTCTGTCTTGCCCAGCAACTCATGCAGTACCTCGGCCGAGTGTTGCCCCAGTGTCGGCGGCGCGCGATGCTCTACCGGGGCGGCCGACAGGTGCAAGGGGCTGCGCAGCAGCGGCACATCCACGCCACTGCCATGGGGCACCTGCAGCACCAGGTCACGGTGCTGCACATGCGGGTCGGCAAACAGTTGTTGCATGTCATTGATGGGCGCGCAAGGCACATTAGCCGCCGACAGCCGCTCTATCCAGTGCGCCACCGGCTGGCTCAGTGTGCGCACCTCAAGAATGGCGTGGAGTGCAGCCCGATGCTGGATGCGGGTGATGTTGGTTTTGAAGCGT
>RFWA01000719.1 GCA_009922295.1 Betaproteobacteria bacterium | reverse complement strand
AGCTCGCCGATCTGGTAACCCGTTGGGGCATGCCCGCCATCCCCCAGCACCACAGGGCCGGACAGGGTCACAACGGCGCCTGAAACTAACACCTGCATGCCCCCCGTGCCAGAATGACCTGCTACACCTACCCCTGTTAGTTTAGAGAGCAAAGAGGTAGGTATGAAGATCAACAATCAATCCAAGGCACAGATGCATGAAGCCGGAGATTCAGTCGATACCGGCGTATCGCAAGGAGCCCGCAGGGCGACTGAAGATGCGCCGGTATCGACGCGGCCATTGTCACCCAGCATCAGCTCCGAAGTCGTGGCCATTGCCAAACGTCGCAGCATTACCAATGCAGACAAGCGCCGCATTGTGGTTGCCGCCGCAGCGTGCACCAAGCCCGGTGAAATCGGTGCACTTTTGCGTCGCGAAGGCGTTTACTCGTCCGGGCTGGCTACATGGCGACGCCAATATGCGGCAGGCGAGCTCAATGGAGCCGATCCCAAAAGACGTGGTCCCAAAGTGGGCCCTGCACGTGAAGAGCTCAAGCAATTGGCGCTGATGACACGTGAGCGCGACAAGCTGCGGGTACAACTCAGCAATGCTCAACTGGTCATCGAGGTCCAAAAAAAAGTTGCCGCGTTGTTGGAGCAACTCGAGCCGCTTTCGAAGTTCGCGAGTCCTTGATGGCGGGCACACATGAACTGACCCCAGCGCTTGGGCTGGCTGCCGCCTGCCGCGCCATGGGGCTGTGGCGCGGTGCGCCTGGGCGGCACAAGGCACGCGCACACCGTGTCGCCTTTGTGGGGCCATCTCCGGTGCCAAGGCCAGTGCGCCCCCGCTCACCGCTGGCATTGAGCCGCGTGGAGCAGACCTTGGTGTTGCAAGCCCTGTGCAGCGAGCGCTTCTGTGACACCGCTCCAGCGGCGGTACACGCCACCCTGCTCGATGAGGGCAGCTACCTGGGTTCGGTGCGCACCATGTACCGCTTGCTGGCAGCCAACGCCAGCAGTGCCGAGCGCCGCCGCCAACGCAGCCACCCGGCGTACGCCAAGCCTGAGTTGCTCGCCACAGCGCCCAACCAGGTCTGGTCGTGGGACATCACCAAGCTCAAAGGCCCGGCCAAGTGGACTTGCTTCCACCTCTACGTCATCCTGGACATCTTCAGTCGCTACGTCGTAGGCTGGCTGATTGCGCCGCGCGAAAGCGCTGAATTGGCCCAGCAACTTATTGCCGATACCGTGGCTCGTCACGATGTGATGCCGGGTGCGCTCACGCTACACGCTGATCGTGGCACCTCCATGCGCTCCAAGCCGGTGGCCAGTTTGTTGGTTGACCTGGATGTGGCCAAGAGCCACAGCCGCCCCTACACATCGGATGACAACCCCTATTCG
>RFWA01000718.1 GCA_009922295.1 Betaproteobacteria bacterium | reverse complement strand
TGGGTGTCTGAGTTGACTTGCCAGCGCTGGTTGGGCGGCAGAGACTGCAAGACCTGTTGGTGCCGTTGATAGAAGTCGAGGTACTTGTCCCGGTAATGCGCGGTGGTTGCTGGGTCGAGCACAGCCACCGGGAACACATAGCCCTGACGGTCGAAGTCAGCGCGGCTGACTTGGTGCGGCTGCAGGCTGGTGTGCATGGCCGCCGAAAGCTCAGATGCTGATTCGGCGCGTCCGCGCCGTCACGGGCCAAAGCTCGGCAGCCTGGCCCTCGCGCACAGCCCAGACCTCGCTGTGCAGTGCCATGGTCGGGCAGATGTGGCGCGGCAAACCATAAAGCACATCGCCCACTTGGTAGTCCTTGGCGCGCGGCGTCTGGATGACCAGGTGCTCTTCACTTTGGATGGTGGCGACCGCATCCTCCAGGCCAAACAATTGCACCCTAGGGTGGGGCATCTCGGCGGCCACGGCCTTGTGACCCAGGTCCAGACACAGCAGGTCAGGCGCGGGTTTACTGATGATCCGGGTCATGAGTACTGCCGCGTTTTGCATGTGGTGCTCAGGGCAAACCTTTTCCTGGCCAAAGTCCCACAGCACGGTGGTGCCTGCGCCCACCTCGACGTCGGGGTGTTGGGCCATCAGGGCAAAGGTCGGCGTGCCGCTGGCGATCAGCTTGGGCACCGGCAGACCTTCGGCACGCAGCTGGTCCCGCATTGCCCAGACCACGGCAAAGGTGTCCTCGACCTTGCGGGACAGCACGGTGTTGTCAGGATTGTGCAAATGGCCGTCGTAGGCGTGCAGACCGCCAGCCGTGACAGCGGGTGTGCGGCAGAGCTGCCGGTACAGCGCCAGTGCGGCTTCATCCGGGATGATGCCGGTGCGGTTCATGCCGACGTTGAGGTCAACATACAGGGTCAGCACCACACCGGCGGCCAGTGCAGCGGCACTCATGGCCTGCAGGTTGGCGGGGTCATCGACCAGGGTTGCCCAGCGCGTGGCCGGAAAGCGCTGCATCAGGGCGATGAAGCGGGCGATACCGGGCCCGTTGGGTTGGTGTGCCAGCAGGATGTCTTCACCCTGCGCCTGGGCTGTCATCTCGGCTTCAGCGATGGTCGAGACCTTGAATTTATGGATGCCAGCAGCCCGCTTCATGGCAATGATGGGTGCGAGCTTGTGGGTTTTAACATGCGGGCGCAGCCGGTTCACGTCACCCGTCAACTCGATCATGCGCTGCAGGTTGTGCTGGATGCGATCAGGGTAGAGCAGCACGGTTGGCGAGGCAATGCTGCTCGCATTAGAGATTTCGTACCAAGGGGTCATGGCAATCGGCCTTTCAGGGGAGTTGTGTTGTTCGAGGTGGTGAAGGGTGCTGTGAAGGGTGTT
>RFWA01000717.1 GCA_009922295.1 Betaproteobacteria bacterium | reverse complement strand
CGCTACGCGCTGGCGGAGGTGATCGTCACCGAGTCAGCTTGCATGGACGCCTCATGACCCAGGGCCTGGCGCGACTGCAATGGCCGCAGAACATCGTGGCCGGTGATGTCGTCAAGGTCCGATTGCTGGTGCAGCACCCCATGCACACCGGCTACCAGCAAGATATGCAAGGCAGCGTGATCGCGCGCAATGTGCTGATGTGGCTGACCTGCACGCTGGGTGAGCAGCAGGTGTTTCGGGTGGAGCCCTCGTCCGGCATCGCCGCCAACCCCTACTTTGAATTTTTTGTGCGGGCTCGTGCCAGTGCCGACATGGTCGTGCGCTGGCAGGATGACCTGGGCGTGGCCGGCGAATGGCAGCAACGCATGGTGGTGGAGCGCAAGACGCCGGGGCCATGAGCAGGGCCCGACAACTGCTGGTCATGGCGGGTTGGCTGCTGTTTGGCGGGGGTGCGCTGTCACAGCCCCCGCATTTGCCTCGGACCCTGGCGCCAGACCAAGTACGCTCAGGGCTGACGTTCTCCGGCCCTGACGTGCAGAGCCTGCAGGCCGACGCCTTTGCCAACCCTGGCCTGCTCTGGCTGGCCCGGGGTGAGTCGCTGTGGGGTCAGCGCGTCGGGCCCCAGAATCTGTCTTGCCAGGATTGCCATGGCCTTAAGGCTGGCTCAATGCAGGGCGTGGCCGTGCAATACCCGAAGCTCGCCACCGGATCGGGCTCGCTGATCAACCTTGAAGACCAGATCAGAGCCTGTCGTACCCAGCGCCAGGGCGTAAGTGACTGGGGGTTTGAATCGGACGGGCTGCTGGCCATGACGCTGTACGTGACCGAGGCGTCCAAGGGCCTGCCGCTGCGGCTATCGCCGGACCCGCGGCTGGCGGTGCACCTGCAAGCTGGCGCCAGCCTGTTCCAGCGCCAACAGGGTCAGCTTAACCTGTCCTGTGCACAGTGCCATGATCAGCAGCAAGGCCGCCGGCTGTACTCGGACCGGTTGAGCCAAGGCCAGCCCAACGGCTATCCAGTTTACCGGCTGGAATGGCAGACCCTGGGCTCATTGGAGCGGCGTTTGCGCAGTTGTTACGCGGGTATCCGTGCCGAACCGCCCCCTTGGGGTGGCCCCCAAATGCGACAACTTGCGCTTTACTTGACGTGGCGCGGTGAGGGCTTGCCGCTGGAAGTGCCAGCGGTTCGCAAATAAGCCCGGACCGGAGCCCCGCAGCCCTTGGTTCAGCCAGCGCCGAGAACCGTGTGCACCGACTCGGTGATGATCTCCACCACACGGTTGATCATGGGGGGCTGCATCACCAGCGCTGGGCCGAGGTAGATGGTGTCGCCGCGGCCACGGGTGATCAGGCCGCGTCGGCGCGCCTCTGCAATCACCGA
>RFWA01000716.1 GCA_009922295.1 Betaproteobacteria bacterium | reverse complement strand
GGCACTTTGACTTCTACGATCGCCATAACTTTTCTTTCAATTAATTTTTAAGTAGAGACGTCGACCTTATTTGGTCAAGACGAACCCTTTGAGCTTGCCAAACGCCCCTTCGACCAGCGCCTTTTGCTGCTCCTGGTGCGCGTGGGCATACCCGACTGCCGGTGAGGCTGAGGCTGCTCGCCCGGAGTAGCCAAGTTTTTGCCCATCCAGCATGTTCTCGTGAATATAGTGCTGCACAAAAAACCACGCGCCCTGGTTTTGCGGCTCGTCTTGGCACCACACCACCTCGGTGGCATGGGCGTATTTTTTCAGCTCATTCGAAAAGGCTTTATGCGGAAACGGGTACAACTGCTCGACGCGCAGGATGGCCACGTCGTCGATACCTTTTTCCTCCCGCTTTTTGACCAGATCGTAGTAAACCTTGCCCGAGCAGGCAACCAGGCGTTTGACCTTGTCCGCCTTTTTACCGATGTCTTCCTTTTGCTCCGGAATGATGGTCTGGAAGCTGCCCTTGGTGAATTCCGACAGGGGCGAAGTGGCGTCCTTGTTACGCAACAGCGACTTGGGCGTCATGATGATCAAGGGCTTGCGAATGTTGCGCACCATCTGGCGCCGCAAGATGTGAAAAATCTGACTGGCCGTCGTCGGTTGCACCACCTGCATATTGGTGTCTGCGCTCAGTTGCATGAAGCGCTCCAGCCGGGCTGAGCTGTGTTCCGGGCCCTGCCCCTCGTAGCCGTGCGGCAGCATCAGTGTGATGCCGTTGACGCGGCCCCATTTGACCTCGCCCGAGGCGATGAACTGGTCAATGACCACCTGAGCCCCGTTCACAAAATCACCAAACTGCGCTTCCCAGATGACCAGGGTGTTGGGGTCATTGGAGGCGTAGCCGTACTCGAACGCCAGTACAGCCTCTTCCGAAAGAATGGAATCGATCACCACGAAGGGCGACTGGCCGTCCGCCACATTTTGCAGGGGGGTGTAGGTGCCTTCGTCAAATTTCTCACGATTTTGGTCGTGGATCACGGCATGGCGGTGGGTAAAGGTGCCCCGGCCGCAATCTTCGCCGCTGAGCCGCACCGGATAGCCACCAGCCACCAGCGAGGCAAAGGCCATGTGCTCGCCCATGCCCCAGTCGACCGGCAGGTCACCCCGCCCCATGGCCGCGCGATCGTCGTAGACCTTACGCACCAGTTGGTGCGGTGTGATGGTCGAAGGCAAGGTCGTCAAGCGCTGCGCCAAACGCTTCCACTCGGCCATCGGGATCGATGTGTCGCCGGCATCGGTCCACTTCTTGCCCATGTAGGGCGCCCAGTCCACCGCGTACTTACTTTTGAAATTGGTCAGCACGGGGTCGACCGTGTGCCGACCCGCATCCAT
>RFWA01000715.1 GCA_009922295.1 Betaproteobacteria bacterium | reverse complement strand
CAGCCATCACCTGGACCACGCGCGGGTCTTTGCCCCGCGCGAGTTGCTCAACCCGCCCCAGCAGCGCCACCTTGGCGGTGCTGTCCAGGCTGGCGATGGGGTCCAGATCACGGTACAGCGAGCGGGCCTCGGCGATTCGGCGCTTGCCGGCCTTGACCCGTGCGCCTTGCGCTTGGGCGGCGATAGAGCGAACCGTGCGCGCGGCGTCCAACAAAGAAGCCTCGGAGATGTCGTCCGAGTAGGCAAAAGCGGTTTTTTCACCGCTGACGGCCCGCACCCCAACCCCCTGGTCGATGCTGAATGAGCCGGTTTTGACGATGCCCTCTTCCAGGCTCCAGCCCTCGCTGCGGGTGTACTGAAAGTACAGGTCGGCCTCGTCGACCCGGTGCGCCTTGATCTCGGCCAGAGCGCGTAGCAGGTGGGATTCGTCCAGGCCGAAGGGCGTGAGCAGCAGGGACTTGGCAATGGCCAAGCGTTCAAGGGTGGGTTCGCGTGAAATCATGGCTTCATTCTAGGGCCGCGGCCCAGCCAGTCAAACAGGGCAGCATCATCGAGCGCGTCCAGCCCGGCGGCGCTGGCGCTGGCAAAGACGTCGCGCGCGCTGGCGCCCAGTGGCCCGGCAAACCCCGCGGCCTGGGCGGCTGCAACCGCCAGCCGCGTATCTTTTTGCAACAGCGTCAGGTGCGCGCGTGGCGCATAGTCACCGGCGATGGCACGGCGCATACGGTCAGAACCGATCCAGCTTTGCCCGCTGGACTGCTCGATCACATCCAGGGTGCGGCCCAGGTCCAGCCCCATTTTTTGCGCCATCACCAGCACCTCGGCCGCACCCACCAAATTGATGGCAGCAGCCAGGTTGTTGACCAGTTTGGTGCGGGCGCCGTCACCCACGCGTTCGCTGACGCAAAACACCCGGCTTGAGAGTGCATCCAACAGCGCCTGACAGCGTTCCAACACAGGGCGGGCGCAGGCCACCATCAGGCTCATGCTGCCGTCCAGGGCCCGCACCGGGCCGCCCGACATCGGCGCATCCACCGCGTGCAGGCCGAAGGGGACCAGGCGCCGGGCGAAAGCCTCCACATCCTCAGGTGCCAGCGTCGGGCACAGCATCACCACGCTGCCCACGGGCATGGCAGGGGCCAGCCCATGCGGGCCGAACAGCACCGCCTCGGTTTGCGCCGCGTCCACCACGGCCACGATGCATACTACAGAATTCATAGCAGCAACATCAGGCTGCACGTGGCCTGCAGCCCCAAATGATGCTAAAAGTTGCAGGCGCTCAGGCCGCACATCGCAGACCTGTACCGGCCAGCCCAGGCCCAGCAAGCGCTGCGCCATGGCGCCACCCATGTTGCCGATGCCGACCACGCTGACTGGAAA
>RFWA01000714.1 GCA_009922295.1 Betaproteobacteria bacterium | reverse complement strand
CGCCGACCACGCCGCCGCCGCCGGCTTTGTTCTCGATGATCACGTTTTGCCCGAGCGCCTTCCCCAAGGGTTCAGAGATCACGCGGGCCACGATGTCGGTGGTTCCGCCCGGCGCGAACGGGACCTGCAACTTGACCACCCGATTGGGGTAGCCCTGGGCCAGCGCGGTGCCAGCCAGAGCAAAAACACAACAGGCGACAAGGGTTCGACGGTGCATCATGGGATAAATCTCCTGAAAAACAAAAGCATAGCGCGTTCAGCGTCATTATTAACTGAGCCACAAATCAGGTGACGAGGGCTTCCACGTAAGGGCAAACCCGCGACCGACGACTGGATCACTGCTATTCTCACGGGGTGAATTTTGCCCAGTTGCTCTTTCCTGATTTCTCCCTGATCCTGTGCGGTTACCTGGTGTGCCGCTACACCCCGCTGAACCGAACAGTGTGGCAACAAGTGGAGACACTGGTCTATTTTTTGTTTTTCCCAGTGCTCTTGTTCCAATCGATCGTGAAGAGCCCGCTGGACATTGGCTCGACCTCGGGCTTGATCGGCGCAGGCTGGACGGTCGGATTGACCGGTATTGTGCTGGCCTACTCGCTACCCTATTGGCCCTGGCTTGGGCGGCATGTGCCGGCGCGGGACCACGCCGCCAGCGCTCAGGTGGCATTTCGAATGAATTCCTTCATCGGTCTGGCACTGGCCGAGCGACTGGCCGGACCGCAGGGCCTGCTGCTGATCGCGGTGCTGATCGGCGTCTGTGTGCCGCTGTTCAACGTTGCCGCAGTTTGGCCCATGGCGCGTCAGGGCCAGCGCGGTTTTGGCGCAGCACTGCTGCGCAATCCACTGATCATCGGTACCGCCAGTGGCCTGCTGGCCAATTTGCTGGGGCTAAGTATTCCGAGTTGGCTGGAGCCGACCGTCAGCCGCATTGGCGCATCGTCGCTGCCGCTGGGCCTGATGGCTGCCGGCGCCGGCATGCAGTTCGGCGCATTGGGGCGGGCTAAATCAATGGCCGTGACCCTGCTGACGATCCGGCACCTGCTGCTGCCCTTGGCGGCTTTCGGCCTAGCTAGGGTGTTTGGCCTGGACCCGGTGCAAACCACTGTGCTGCTGGCTTTTTCGGCCCTGCCCACTGCCCCCAGCGCCTACGTGCTGGCAGCGCGCATGGGCTACGACGGCGCCTATGTGGCCGGACTGGTCACCTTGTCTACCCTGCTGGGCATGGTGAGTCTGCCGTTTGCGCTGGGCATGCTCAAGGGTCTCTAAGGCAGTCGCTGGCTTGCGCCCGGCCGGCAGGCCGCGCTACGCCATCAGACCAGCTCAGGCAGTTCGGCCAGCGTCGCTGTGCGCACACCGGCAGCACGCACTTGTGCCAAAAAG
>RFWA01000713.1 GCA_009922295.1 Betaproteobacteria bacterium | reverse complement strand
ACCGTATCGTGCGCCAAGGCGACGCCCAGTCCCTCCAAGGCCCATTCCAGGCTGACGGCCCAGGTGCTGGCGCGGTGGATCAAGACGGGCGCCGAGACGCCCTGGTCGGGCTGGGCGTCGAACCAGCTGTCCCAGCTTTGCAGCGTGCCTGACAGGTCGATCAAACGCTGGCTGCACAGGTCTTGCAAAGACGAAATACGGCCGGCCAGCGCCGGGCTGCACACAGGGAACACGTGGTCCTGCGTCAGCCGGGTGCCCAGGCGACTCTCCCACTTGCCCTGGCCAAACACGATCTCCACCTGGGCCGAGGCACTGGGCTTTTCCTCGGGCCAGATCGAGGTGGCCACATGAAGCTGGATCCACGGAAACTCAGCCAGAAAGCCCGCCAGGCGCGGCGTCAGCCAGAACACTGCGAACGACAGGTTCACATGCAAGGCCAGCACATTCGGGTCATTGCGCCCAGTCAATACGCTGGTGCCCTCCTCCAGCGTGGCAAAGGCCGCTTGCACGGTGGGCAGGTAGCCGCGCCCCTCGTTGGTCAGCTCAAGGCCCCGGACCCGCCGCACAAACAGGGAGCAGCCAAGAGCGTTTTCGAGGCTCTTGATTTGCTGGCTGACGGCGGACTGCGTCATGTTCAGCTCCAGCGCCGCGTTGGTGAAGCTGAGCGCCCGGGCCGAGGCCTCAAAAGCGCGCAGCCAATGCAAGGGGGGAAGACGTGCCATCCAGACGTATTAGCAATACATTAGTAACGCTTATTCTATGCCGCTGTTTTCTTTGTTTGCCAGGGCTGCGGCCATACCCCACACTTAAGCTCTGTCACCCCTCCATCAAGGCGCCCAACCCCGTGTTTGATATCCGAACTTCCGACCACCCCCCTTCGACGCAACTGGTGCTGCGGCGCCAGGGCACCGAGACCGTGCTGCCACCGCTGTGGTTACGCGCCCGCAGCCCTGACCCCAGCCAGCGCGACCCGGCCACCGGCCAACGGCTCTTCAACCCCCATCTGCTGCCAGACAACCTGACGCTGACCAGCGCCCGCTGGCAGGATGACCGTTTGCATCTGGCCTTCAGCGACGGCTTTGCCGGCGCGTTTGATCCGGCTGAACTGCTGGCTGGCAGCGAATTGACCGAAGGCTGTCCGGCAACCCGGCCCTGGCTCGCCAATTTGCCGACGCCGCCGGTGTACCGCTGGGCAGAGTTACAGCAGAACGGCATCCTGCTCCGCGCCCTGACCGACTTCCTCGAACTCGGCTTTTTGCTGATTCATGACACGCCCACAAAGGCCGACTCGGTGCTGACCATCGCGCAGCGCTTCGGCTATGTGCGCACCACCAACTTCGGCCAGTTCTTCGAGGTCTATTCCCGCCCGGATTCGAACGAT
>RFWA01000712.1 GCA_009922295.1 Betaproteobacteria bacterium | reverse complement strand
GGTGTTACCTGCCAGGCTGATGAGCCCATTGAACGATGCCGCCGTGGAGCTGGTATTGAGCAGTGCGCCAGAGGTGCCGGTGCCAGTACCACTGAGCGAGAGCGGGTTGGCGCTGGTCACCGTTTTGCCATTGAGGTCGATGGCCGCACCCGTGTTGACCACCACGCCGCCCGTGCCCAGTCCAGCAGCATTGCCCAAAAAGAGCGTACCCTGCTGAACCGTAATGCCACCCGACAGGCTGTTGCTCGCATTGAGTATGAGGACACCCGTGCCGGACTTGATAAGAGATGCGCCGGTGCCGGTCAGCGAGGTGGCCCACGTGGGGGTGAGTGAACCTGTGTCCACCCTGTAAACCTGGTTGGCAACGGTGCTGAAGCGCGCGCTGAAATCTGTGGCGTAACCGTAGCCCAAGGTGCCACCGCCAAAACTCAGCGTGCCACTGCTACCGAAGGCACCGCTACTACCCCCGACCAATTTGCCGCTGTTGAAGTTGGTGCCACCGGTGTAGGTGTTGGCACCGGACAGCGTAGTCGTACCCGATCCGCTCTGCGTGAGCGAGCCCGTACCAGCCAGGATGGCCGATACAGTGGCTGCAGAGGTGTTGTTGAATGTGTAGCCGTTTCCAGTCAGCACACCGGTGGTTGATGTGATTGAACCACCGCTGGTGCCAATGCTGACGGCGCCAACGCTGTTATTGAACGCGCCCAAGCTCAAAGTGCCCCCCGATACGGTGAGCGCTCCGGTGCTGGGCAACACGTTGCTGGCTCCCAGTGCCAGTGTGCCCGCTGATACAGTTGTGCCACCGGTGTAGGTGTTGGTACCCGACAGCGTGAGTGCGCCGGCGCCGAGTTTGGTCACACTCCCTGAACCGCTGATGACGCCGCTGTAGCTGCTGTTGCCGGCCTGGTTGATGGTGAGGTTGCTGCTGGCGCCACCGGTAACAATGTTGGCCGAGCCGGTGAGGCCACCAGTCGCCAACAGGATCAGTTTGCTGGCCGATGTCCATGTCAAGGTGCTGCCAATAGTGATATTGCCGGTACCTGTGCCTGATGTACCCATGTTGGTGGTACTCACGGTGACAGTAAGAGTAGCTGTGTCCAGAACGCTTTGAAGGGTGGCAGTGTTGAGGACCGATGTGGACGCGCCAGAAGTGGGGGCGAAGTCCCCCCCGCTGTAGGCTTGACCCGAGTTGGTGCCCGAACTGATGGTGATGTCCGACGGGTCGAGCAACCACTGCCCGGCTGTGCCCGATCCGGTGGCTTGGGCGCTGAGCTTGAGTTGCTCACCCACCTGCAGTATGTGCCCCGAGGTCTCCACTTGACCACCGTTGCCGTTGCCAGCAGCTTTCGCTTCGATGCGGCCATCGACTTGTGTCACGCTGCTGACCTTGTGCACATCGCTCCACAACA
>RFWA01000711.1 GCA_009922295.1 Betaproteobacteria bacterium | reverse complement strand
GGCTTGTGAAAGCTGCCTAGCACCGAGTCGTCGGTCAGTGCCATTTCAAGCGTGCCGTTCTTGACCTGTTCGGTGACTTGCAGTGAACCACCGAAGGTGTTGAAGAAAAGACGGATTTCGATTTCACCGCCGCTCTTGAACTCCACATACTCCTTCAAGGCCTTCATACCCAGAATTTCACCGCCACCGCTTTCTGGCGCACCAATCGAAAACTTAAGGGTCGTCTTGGCTGCTACACCCATCGAAAAAGCCAAGGCTACGGCGGTCAACAGACCTGAAACATAGTGCCGAACTCGCATGATTTTGTCTCCTGTTAATGAAAATTAAAACGCCACTCAACCACTGTCTTCTTGTTATAGATTCATTCAAGCACCAAACCACCTCAGGCGGCAGGCAGCCACACGTCAGACTCTGACAATCCAGCCAAACGGCTGCGGAAGGCGGCCAGCCACCGGGCGGCCACAGCCCCCTCGGTGACACGGTGGTCCGCCGACAGCGTGACCGTCATAACGGTTGCCACAGCCAGCTTGCCATCGACCACAACCGGCCGCGCCTCAGCGGCTCCCACGGCCAGGATCGCCGCCTGCGGCGGATTGATCACGGCGGCAAACTCGCGCACGCCAAAGGCACCCAAATTCGAGATAGAGAAGGTGCCACCAGCACTTGCGCCAGCCGGCAAAGTGCCGGCACGTGCTTGCGTGGAAAGCTCCGCCATCGCCACGGCGATCTGAGCAACGCTCTTGCGATCAGCGTTTTCGATCACCGGTGTCACCAGTCCATCGTCGAGGGCGACCGCTACCGAGACATGGACATCGTCAAAATACCGGATCGATGTCTCTAAAAATGAGGCATTGAGCGCTGGAACGTCGCCCAAGGCCAGCGCCGCAGCCTTGATGACAAAGTCATTCAGGGAGAGCCGGACGCCTTCGGACACCGCGCGTTCCTGCTGAGATGCGCGCAGAGCCAGCACTGCGTCAACGTGACAGTCAACACTCAGGTAAAAATGCGGTGCATCCTGCTTGGCCTGGGTCAGCCGGCGAGCCATCAATTTGCGGCCCAGCGTATTCGGCACGTCATGAAAGCGAGTGGCCCGCTCTGGGGCTCGGGTAACGGGGTTGGGCATTGAAGCCAGGGCGGCAACCACGTCGGCGCGCACAATCCGCCCCTGCGGTCCACTGCCACGCAGGGCGGCCAGGTCCAAACCACTGCGACTGGCCATAGCCCGTGACAGAGGGCTGGCGAAACGCCGTGCGTTACGGCCTTCTAACGGCTTGGCGCTGCTCATGGTCAAGCCCCGGACGGTGTGATCACCGCAATCTGCTGGCCCATTTTGACCATGTTGCCCTCAGCTTCGAGGTGCTGAGCCATCGTGCCATTGCAAGGCGCCTCGACTTCCACCACGGCCTTGTC
>RFWA01000072.1 GCA_009922295.1 Betaproteobacteria bacterium | reverse complement strand
GAAATGAACGAGGACATGCGCAAGGCCACCGGTATTCGTACGCTGGCGCTGTCAGAAAACGGTTTTCGCAACCTGACCAACAACACGCGCGAGATCAAAAGCCCTGATGACCTCAAGGGCCTGAAGATGCGTACCATGCAGTCCCAGGTGTACGTCAACTTCATGAAGTCCATGGGTGCTGCGGCTACACCAATTGCTTACCCGGAGCTGGTCACCTCATTGAAGCAGGGTGTGGTTGACGGGCAGGAAAATGCGTCGGCCACCATCTGGGATGGCAAGCTGTTTGAGGTACAAAAATTCATGTCGGTGAATGAGCACATCTATGGTCTGCACTTCATCGTGATCAACGACCGGGTGTTCCAGGGCCTGAGCCCGGACATGCGTCAAATCCTGATGGACGGTGCGGCCGTGCATGCCGAGGTGGCCAACTCCCGAAAATCCATGGACAGCCTGCAGGCGATCCAGAAGATCCGCGTCGCTGGTACCAAGGTGTATGTCAACTCACCGACCGAGAAAGATGCCTTCCGCAAGGCCAGCCAGGAGCCGGTGATTGAGTTCATTGCGTCGCAAGTTGGGCGCCCAGTGGTTGACAAGTTGCTAGAGGCGGTGCGGGATACAACGCGCAAGTCGTACGCGAATTGATCGACCCTACCTGATAGATCGAACCGCCTGGCCGGAGCCTGTGGAGGGCCCGGCCACGTACGAAAATGGGCGACCACGTGGCCTGAAATCCACTTTTTGACGCAGGATAGTCGATGAAATTGATACACCGCCTGGGCCGGCTTGTCGGCCGTTTCTCCGACCACTTCATCGCCTGGTTGTTATTGATCAGCGTACTGCTCAACCTGGCGCAGGTGTTCACCCGGTATGCCATGAATGCGCCGCTGTTCTGGACCGAGGAGATGGTGCGTTACACCACGGTCTGGCTGACCTTTGCTGGTGCGGCAGCGGCCAGCCTGTACGGCGACCACATGGATATGAACCTCTTTGCCGAGGTGAAAAATCCGCGTTTTCAGGCCTGGCATCAGGCCGCACTTCAGTGTGTTGTGCTGGTTTTTTGCGTCCTCATCGTCTGGCAGGGCACCAAGTTTTGCATCCTCAACGGCATGCAGACATCGCCGGCTGTCGGGCTGCAGATGGTGTATGTCTATGGCGCGACCACCGTTGGCGGTTTGATGCTGGCAGTGGTCAGCCTGCACAAGATTGCCGCTGCACTATGGCCCCAGTCTGATGTCAAGGAGTTGTCAGCATGATCGCGATTGCCATTGTCCTTACCTTGCTGCTGGTGGCCGGGCTGCCGATCAGCTATGCGTTTGCGTTGGCAGGCTCTTTTGCGCTGTGGTTTACAGGCGAACAGCAGCTCAACGTCATCTCGCGCATGTTCTCAGGCCTGGATACTTTCGTGCTGATGGCTGCACCGTTCTACGTCTTTGCCGGCGAATTGATGAACCGCGGTGGCATCAGTGAGCGCATCATCCATCTGGCGCAGATTCTGGTTGGGCGCGTACGCGCTGGAACAGCCTATGCCGCGATCCTGGCGTCCGTGATGTTCTCCGGCATATCAGGCACCGCGGTGGCAGACATTGCTGCTTTAGGCAACATCTTCATCAATGGCATGGCCAAAGAGGGTTACAGCAAGTCATTCTCCGCTGCCGTGGTGGTGGCAGCGTCTGTCATTGGGCCCATCATTCCGCCCTCGGTGATCATGGTCTTGTACGCGGCGGTGGCCGACATCTCTGTGCTGAAGCTGTTTCTGGCCGGCATCGTACCCGGCCTCTTGCTGGGTGTTGCCTGTGCCCTGGTCGTTTTCTGGCGGGGTCGTCGTGGCGATATGCCGATCTCGACGATCAAGATTGAAAAGGCCGAAATACCGCGCCTGGCCCGCGATGGGCTGCTGGTCATGAGCCTGCCCGCGTTCATCGTTTTGGGAACCATCTCTGGCGCTTTTACCCCTACAGAGGCGGGCGGTATCGCGGTGATCTACGCTGCGTTTCTTGGCACCTTTGTGTTCCGCACCCTGAATTTCTCTGGCTTTATGCAGGCGGCACGGAATTCCGCGCGCTTGACTGCGGGCCTGTTTTTGCTGATCGCAGCGGTCGAGGTGGTGAACTACGTCCTGATCCTGGCTGGCGTGGCCGAAGGCACGGCGGCGGTGGTCTCCGTTTTCAAGGATTACCCGAACACTTTTTTGCTCGTCTGCGTGATTGCTTTTTTGATCGTAGGGCTGGCGCTGGATGCAGGCCCTGCCTTGCTGCTGCTGGCGCCGGTGCTGTTGCCCATCACCCGAGGCATGGGCATCGACGACATCCATTTCTCGATGGTGATGATTGTCAGCGTCACGCTGGGCTTGATATCGCCGCCGGTAGGCATATGCCTTTTTGTGGCCTGCAAGATCGGCAACATCACCATGCGGGCGCTTTGGTCGGAACTGGCGCTTTTCTTCTATGCCGAGATCACTCTCATTGTGGTCCTGGTGTACTTTCCCGTGCTCTCTACCGGACTGCCAAACCTGTTCCGCGGTTGACCCGCTCTTATTTGTGAAGTCTGATTCAGTCCGATGGCGCCGGCCGTGAACCCTGTCCGTGCAACGGCCCTCGCGGGGATTCTTTATATGCTGTTGGCCGGGCTGTTTTTTTCGATCCTAGACACCACCGCCAAGTACGTCGTTGCCAGCGTCACGCTGGTGATGATGTTATCGATCCGTTTCCTGATGCAGGCACTGGTTTCAACCCTGGTCCTGTTGCCGCTACACGGCCGAGCGCTGCTTCGTATCAGTCAACCTCGATTGCAGCTGCTGCGCGGGGCCTTGCTGGCCGCCAGCACGGTGATGGCGGTATCGGCGCTCAAGCTGATGCCTATTGGGGAGTTCACGGCCATTGTCATGGTCACGCCTATGCTGGTGACCGTGCTGGCCGTGGCAGTGCTCAAGCAGCGCATCGCACCGATCCAATGGCTGTTTGTCATGGGCGGGCTTATGGGCACACTGATGATCATCAAGCCCGGAGGGCAAAGTCTGGGTTGGGGCGCCTTGCTGCCATTGGGTTGCCTGTTATCGAACTCATCTGTTCAGCTGCTGACCAGTCATCTAGGCCGGTACGACAGCGCCGCTAGCACCCATTTGTGCAGCGTCTGGTTTTGTGCGGTCCTGGCAGTGATCGCGTTGCCCATGGGTTGGCAGGCCTTGGATTCATTCAAGCTGTGGGGTCTGATGGTGCTGATGGGTTTGATGGGTGCTGCAGGTCATTTCGTACTGACCCAGGCCTATCAGCACGCGCCTACCGTGGTGTTGATGCCCTTTATGTATGGCCACATTGGCTTTGCTGTCCTCGGCGGCTGGCTGGTGTTCGACCATGTCCCCGATCAGTGGGCCGTCCTTGGCATGTTGGTGATCGCCGGCAGCGGCATTGCCAGTGCCTGGTTGACGGTCAATCCCGGTATTCAAGCCAAGGAGGCTCGGTCGTGAAAATTGTCAAACTTGAAACCTTTCTGGCCAATTGCGGCCTTCGCAATTACCTGTTTGTGCGGCTACACACCGATACCGGGTTGACCGGGCTGGGTGAGGCGACCCTGGAGTGGCAGGAAATGGCAGTCCACACACTCCTGCATGAATGGGCCGAGGAGCGCATTTTGGGCGTCTGTCCTTTCGACATTGAAAAAGTTTTCGGCGACTTGATCCGCGATCAGTATCAGGGGGGCGCTACCGTGATGACCGTGATCAGCGCGCTCGAAATTGCGTGTTGGGACATTGTCGGCAAGGCCTGCGGGCAGCCCGTCTACCGATTGCTGGGCGGACAAGCCCGGGACAACTTGCCTGTCTATGCCAACGGTTGGTACGGCAGCGCCAGGACGCCGCAGGACTACGCAGACAAGGCGCGCCAGGTGGTGGCGATGGGCTACGACGGCATGAAGTTTGACCCCTTCGAGCAGGCTTGGAAAACGCTCGATCATGCCGCGATGCAGTCCGCCGAGGACATCGTCGCGGCGGTTCGGCAGGCTGTGGGGGAGGGCGTGAGCTTGATGATCGAGGTGCACGGCCGTCTTTCGGCCGGTTCTGCCATCGAGATGGGTCGGCGCCTGGCCAAGTACAACCCGGCCTGGTACGAGGAGCCGGTCAGCCCGCACAGCCTTGATTTGCTGGCGGAGGTCCACAGTGCGCTGCCCTTTCCGGTTGCTGCCGGTGAGCGGCTCTATATGCTTGAAGAATTTGCACGGTTGGCAAGCTTGCGGGCCTGTGATGTGGCTCAGCCGGATCTGGCCCATTGCGGTGGCTTGTGGATGGGTAAAAAAATTGCCGCGCTATGTCAGCCGCAGGACATCCGTTTGGCGCCGCACTGCTCGATCGGTCCGGTCGCCCTGTGCGCGGCCATCCACTTTGGCTGGTCAACGCCGCAGGTGATGGTCCAGGAAAACTTTGGCGACTTCGATGCCCCATGGCGCAGTGAGTTGGTTTCTGGCTGGACGCCTATGAAGGCGGGCCGGTATGTGTTGCCCGACAAGCCGGGACTTGGCATTGAACTTGACGACGCGGCCTGCGCTCGCCACCCCTTCGTCAAACATGCGTTCCCCTCGCTGTGGGACAGGCGCTGGTTGGCGGAATTCACCAAATCCGGGGTGAGCGCATGAGCTGGCGTGTGTTGAGACTCAATGCCCAGACTTACCCGGTCGAGCCCGGGGAATATGCCGCACTCGCCGAAGCCGGCGCCGAATTAGTGGCTGTGGAAGGCCGCACCGAGGCCGATATTCTGAGCGCTGCCCCCGACTGCGATGCGCTGATGGTGGTCTCGTCCTATGTACCCGCTGGCGTGGTGCGCCAGTTGTCTAAGTGCCGCACCATTGCCCGTTTGGGCGCTGGTACCGATCGAATCGATATTGAGGCCGCGACCCAAGCCGGCATGGTCGTGAGTAACGTGCCTGATTTTTGTCTGGGCGAACAGGCCGACCACACCATGGCTCTGCTGCTTTCGTTCGCGCGCCGCCTGCCCTTCATGCAGCAGGCGATGCGCGACGGCAATTTTTCAGCCCGACAACATGCTGGTGTGCATCGACTGGCCGGCCGCAAATTGGGCCTGATTGGGTTTGGCGCCAGCGCCCAGGCCGTGGCGCGCAGGGCGACAGCGTTTGGCCTTCAGGTCGAGGCCTGGACCCGAAGCCCCGGGAATTACCGCAGCATTGCCGAGCAACTTGGTGTTCGGCTGACAGACTTATCGAGCTTGCTGAAAACCAGCCACTTCATCTCGATTCACCTCCCCTTGACACCGCAAACCCGTCACCTGCTTGGTGCGGCTGAATTGGCGCTCATGATGCCCGATGCGGCCTTGGTGAACACCTCCCGTGGCGCCATCATCGACGAGTCCGCGTTGGTTGATGCGTTGCAGCGGGGTGCCATTGCAGGTGCCGCTCTCGATGTGTTTTCGGGGATCGATGTGTTTGCCCCGTCAGCCCCGCCGCCGCAGCACCCTTTGCTGACCATGGACAACGTCATCGCCACGCCGCACAGTGCCGGCAGCTCGGTCGAGTCCACCCGCGAGTCCAAGGAACGTGGCGCCCGGCATGCTGCTGCGGTGCTGCTGGGGTACTGGCCTGCCCACGTGGTGAACCCGATGGTTCAGCCCCTATGGCCGCTTCGGCCCCACGAGCCCTGACCCTGGGCTGATACCGGGTCTCCAATCGGGTATCGTGTCGGCATGACACGTGCCCTCCCGATGACCTTGCCAGGCCGAATCGAGGCTGTTGACGCCCTGCGTGGCGTCGCCATGCTCTGGATGACGGTCTTTCACTTTTGCTTTGACCTGAACCACTTCGGCCACATTCATCAGAACTTCTACCTGGATCCGTTCTGGACCTGGCAGCGCAGCGCCATCGTCAGCCTGTTTCTGTTGTGTGCCGGACTGGGGCAGGCGATCGCGGTGGCACAGGGGCAAAGTTGGCCGCGCTTTTGGCGTCGCTGGGCACAGGTTGCAGGCTGTGCGCTGCTGGTCACCGCGGGCTCCTGGCTCATGTACCCGCAGAGTTTCATCTATTTTGGGGTTCTGCACGGCATAGCGGTGCTGCTGGTCGTCGCCCGCTTGAGTGCTCATTGGGGGCGCTGGCTGTGGCTGTTGGGTGCCTTGGCGCTGGCGATGCCCTGGGCTGTGCAGCCGCTTCTGGCCGGACCACTGGCACCGTGGGCCGAGCAACTCAACAGCCCAGCGCTGAACTGGCTGGGGCTGATCACACGCAAACCCGTCGCAGAGGACTATGTGCCGGTACTGCCCTGGTTGGGCATGGTGTGGTGGGGTGTGGCGGCCGGCCAGTGGCTGCTAAGCACAGGTGGCCTGTGCCAATCGAAGCCTATGGCCGGTGCTGGGCGCCGAGTGGCTGCACTGGGCCGCTGGAGCTTGAGCTATTACATGGTGCACCAGCCGGTGCTGATTGGCGCCCTGATGGCGCTGGCGTGGGTGACAGGTCGCTAGCCGCACGCGCCACCCAAGCGGCGCTTACTCGATCTTGGCCTTGGCCCGCAGCTCTTCCTGGAACTTGCCGAGCTTTTGTTGTTCGAGCTGCTGCTTGATTTGGGGCTTGACGTCGTCAAACTTGGGCAATTGTGTGTCGCGCACATCGTCGAGGCGAATGATGTGAAAGCCGAACTGGGTCTTCACTGGCGTTTCGGTCAGCTTGCCCTTGGCCAGCTTGGTCAGGGCGTCTGAAAATTCAGCCACGTAGTTGCCGGCACTGGCCCAATCCAGATCTCCGCCGTTGGCGCCGGAGCCTGGGTCTTTGCTGGATTTTTTGGCAATATCCTCAAACTTGCCGCCTTTTTTGAGTTGCGCAATGATGGCCTTGGCCTCGTCTTCCTTGGCCACGAGGATGTGGCGGGCGCGATATTCTTTACCCGCATTGGCTGCGGCGTATTTGTCGTACTCGGCCTTGACGTCGGCGTCACTCACCGGGCTGGTTTTCTGGAAATTGGCGAACAGCTCGCGGATCAGCAGGGTTTGGCGTGCCAGTTCCATCTGGACTTTGTAGTCCTCGGTCGCATCCAGGCCCTGCTTTTGGGCTTCTTGAATAAAGATCTCGCGGGCGATCACTTCTTCGCGCAACTGGCCCTGCATCTCGGGTGTGACCGGGCGGCCAGACTTGGCGACTTGCTGAGCCAGTGCCTCGACGCGCGCGACGGGCACGGCCTTGCCGTTGACGATAGCGACGTTTTGGGCCTGCGCCAATGGGGCCAGACCGCCAATGAGCAGGGTGCTGATCAAGGTTGAAATCAAGGTGCGTTTCATGAGGAAAAGGTCTCGGGTAAAAAAGTGAGCGGTTAAAAAGAGGTGCGATCCAGGAGGGTTTTCACGCAGGTGGCAGGCTGGCTTCGATGGCCAGCGCGTGCAGTCCCTGATCCAGAAAATCTTGCAGGGCATCATACACAAGGCGATGCCGCGCTACCGGAGACTTACCCCGGAAAGCCTCGGCGCTGATCCGGACCCGGAAATGGGTGCCCTGGCCGCTGTCGTTGGCGCCAACGTGGCCGCTGTGTTGCCAGCTCTCGTCCAAAACTTCCAGCTGTACAGGCTGCAGGGTGTCGAGCAGGCGTTGGGTCAGCAGCGCCTCTGTGGGCGCGCCGGGCGGGGCAGGGACCGTCGTCATGTCTCAGGCCCGTCAGACTTGAGGTAACGGGCAATGTAAAGACCCTGGCCCAAGATGAAAACCAGCGGAAAGGCGTAGCCCCAGAGTTTGAAATTCACCCAGTCTTCGGTGCTGTAGTAGGCGGCCACGTAGCCGTTGATACTGGCCATGAAGAAGCAGTAGCCGATCCAGATCAGGTTGAGCCGCTGCCACACCGGGTCAGGCAACTCCAGCTGGCTTCCCAGCATCAGTTTGAGGAAATTTTTTTTCAGCAGCCAAACGGTCACCATCAGCCCGATCGCCATCGCACCGTACAGCACAGTGGGTTTCCATTTGATGAATCGGTCGTCATGCAAGAACAGGGTCAGTGCGCCAAAGACCAGCACCAGTGCCAGCGTGATCTTGTGCATCATGGGCAGCCGGCGGTCCATCGCGTAGACCAGCCCCATCTGCAGCACGGTCGCCGCCATCAGCACGGCAGTGCCTACATAGATGTCGTAGACCTTGTAGCTGCCGAAAAACAGCAGTATGGGGAAAAAATCAATCAGCAGCTTCATGAAGAAGTGAAGTGTAGCGAGGCCGAGTTCATGCAGTAGCGCAGGCCGGTTGGTGCGGGGCCGTCTTCAAACACGTGACCCAGGTGAGCGCCACAGTCAGCGCAATGAACCTCGGTGCGCTTCATCCACAGCAGGCCGTCCACCTTGGTGCCCACCGCCTCGGGCGCAATCGGCTGGAAGTAGCTGGGCCAACCCGTGCCTGAGTCGAATTTGGCCGCCGCATCAAACAAGGGCTTGTCGCAACAGATGCAACGGTAGGTGCCGGCGGCGTGCTGCTCGGCCAGCCGACCCGTGAAAGCGCGCTCAGTGGCCTCGTGGCGTGTGACCTGGTAGGCCATGGGCTCGGCGCCTTTGTCTTTGAGCAGGGCTTGCCACTCGGCGTCGGTTTTGGTAATTTTGTAGGTCATGGTGTTGTACATGGTGAAGTAATGGTTCAGGAACTGCAGCTGATGGCGATGCTACCCGCCCAGTCGGGTGGCAAGCCTGCCAGGTCGTCAAAGCCCGGGTGTTCCTCAAAGGGTGATTCAAGCAAGGTGAGCAGCGTATGGACCTGTGAAAAATCCATCTGCCGTGCGGCCCGAATGGCCAACTCACCGAGGTGGTTCCGCAGCACGTATTTGGGGTTGGTCTTGAGCATCAAATCGGCCACCAGCCCTTGTGGAATATGGCTTGTCCGCTCTGAATACTGTAGCAGCCAGGCATCCAGCCCAGGACGGTTCAGGAACAGGTCGCGCACCGGCTCAGGGGCCCGCCCGCCTTGCGCATGACTCAGCCGGCGCCAGAAGATGGTGTAGTCCACCTGTTCGGCCGCCAGCAGCTTCAAAATGCCTTCAACCAGGTGGCGATCGGTCGCGGCCTGCTGCGCGTCTGGCTCACCCACCAAGCCGAGCTTGGCCCGCATCCGCGCCTCCAGCGCGGCCGGGAACACGGTTTTGTAGGATTCCAGCGCGGCCAGCGCCAGCGCCTGTTCGCCGATCAATGGCAGCAGGGCCTGGCCCAGACAAAACAGGTTCCAGTAAGCGATGTTGGGCTGCTTCTGGAAGGCGTAGCGGCCGCCGCTGTCAGAGTGGTTACAAATGTGGCCGGGGTCGTAGCCGTCCAGAAACTGAAACGGCCCGTAGTCGATGGTCAGGCCCAGGATGCTCATGTTGTCGGTGTTCATCACGCCGTGGCAAAAACCCACGGCCTGCCACTGCGCCACCATCTGCGCCGTGCGCTCACTGACCGCTTGCAGTAGCGCGGCAAAGCGGTTGCCCTGAAATTCCGTGCTGTCGCGGCAGGCCGGGTAAAACCGGTCAATCACGTGGTCAGCCAGCGTTTGCAGCTCGGTCAACTGCTGGCGGTAAGCAAAGTGTTCAAAATGCCCGAAACGGATGAAACTGGGCGCTACCCGGGTCACCACCGCAGCGGTTTCGGTGGTCTCCCGGTACACCGGTGCGTCTGAGCCAGTCACGCACAGCGCGCGCGAGGTCGGAATGCCCAGGCCGTGCATGGCTTCACTGCACAAAAATTCACGAATGCTGGAGCGCAGAACGGCGCGGCCGTCGCCCATGCGGGAGTAGGG
>RFWA01000710.1 GCA_009922295.1 Betaproteobacteria bacterium | reverse complement strand
ACTGCAGTTACAGGCGCTGCTGCGGGCCGAGGGCCTGACGCCAGCCCGTCGGCGGCTGCTTGAGCTTGGCTTGCGCATTTGCAGCCAGCCGCTGGACCTGTTGGCCCGGCGTGACATCAAACGACTGATGCCACTGTGTGACGCCAGCGATGCCGCCTTGAGAGAAGCTATTGCCCTCATCGGCCGACTTGAACCCAAACCCGGCCGCCGCTTTGTGAGTGTGGAACGTAACATCGTGGTGCCCGATGTGTTGGTGGTACAGGTCGGCAAGGGCAGCCAAGCGCGTTTTCGGGTACAGCTCAACGCCGACGTGATGCCGCGCTTGCGTGTGCACGACATCTATGCCAATGCGCTGCGCCAGCACAAGGCCGGTGGCCGCGAGGCCTCCAGCCACGCGGCGCTGCAGCAGCGGCTGCAAGAGGCGCGCTGGTTCATCAAGAACATCCAGCAGCGGTTTGACACGATTCTGCGCGTCAGCACCGCCATCGTAGAGCGACAAAAAAGCTTTTTTCAACACGGTGAGCTGGCCATGCGCCCTCTGGTCTTGCGTGAGATTGCCGACGAGCTGGGCCTGCATGAGAGCACCATCAGCCGGGTGACCACTGCCAAATACATGGCCACGCCCTTTGGCACCTTTGAGCTCAAGTATTTTTTTGGCTCTGGCCTGGGCACTGATTCGGGCAGCAATGCGTCCAGCACCGCGGTGCGAGCGCTGATCAAGCAGTTTGTGGCGGCAGAAAGCTCCCAAAAGCCGCTCAGCGACAGCCAGCTGGCCGACATGCTCAAGGAGCAGGGCATCGACTGCGCCCGGCGTACCGTGGCCAAGTACCGTGAAGGTCTGCGCATTGCGCCGGCCTCGTTGCGCAAGGTGCTGTAGCCTGCCTTTTTGAGGATGTTTGCTTGAACCAGCTCCAATTGTTTTTGCCCTGCGCCGCTGGCGTCGAAGAGTACCTGTTGCCCGAGGTGCAGCACATCACCGGGCTGGGCGGGCAGGCCGTACAAAAACGCCGTGGTGGTGTGGCCTTGAATGGCGCTTGGCGCGATGTGATGCTGCTCAACCTGCACAGCCGGCTGGCGCAGCGGGTGTTGGTGCTGCTGTCTTACACCGAGTACCGCAACGAGCAGGACCTGTACCGCGCCGCCAGCGAGGTGGCCTGGGAAGCTTGGTTCACGCCGCGCCAAAGCATCAAGGTGGAGGTGACAGCCCAACACAGCCCGCTGACCAGCCTGAACTTTGCCGCGCTCAAGGTGAAGGACGCCGTGTGTGACCGCTTTCGCGTCAAGGCCAATGGCGTGCGCCCTGATGTGGACACCCAGTGGCCCGATGTACGCATCTTTGCCCACCTGACCACTGACGGCTGCTCGCTCTACATCGACACCTCCGGCGAGCCGCTGTTCAAGCGCGGCTGG
>RFWA01000709.1 GCA_009922295.1 Betaproteobacteria bacterium | reverse complement strand
TGGCCGGGTTGACCCGGGCTTTCATGGACGTGGAGGCGCAGGGCTTTGACATGCTGAGCTGAGCCTTTGCTGAACCAGCCGCCATGAGTTGTGGGTTTACTAAGTAGTTACCCTGATCAGGGTGAAAAATATAAAACCACCTTGCTCTTCTTTCAGCTACAGTTAAACAGCGCTATGCAATGCTCTGCATAGCTTCGCACACCTTCTGGAGATCAATATGTCCGACAGTTCAGGCAAAGCCTCACGCCGCAGCTTCTTTTTGACAGCCTCTGCCGCCGGTGCAGTGGCGGCGTCGGCCAGCCTGATCAAGGCGCCAGCCCCAGCGGCCTTAGCTGTAGCGCCCAAACCGGCGCCGGAAAAGGGCGGTGGTTACTCGCTGAGCGAGCACGTCAAGCGTTATTACCAGACCACCCGGGTCTGAGCGGTTTTTGGAGAACCCCATGTTGCTGACCAAAAAAATTGCCACCGCCGACAGCCCGGCCCGTTCACCTTTTGTCCATAGCCTGCGTCGCGGCCTGTCGCAGGCCCTGCCCACTATGGACCGGCGCATGTTTTTGCGCCGATCCGGTCTGGGCGTGGGGGTCGGCATTGCCGCGTCTGGCCTGACCCTGGTCAAAAAATCCCATGCCGCCGGCGCTGGCGTGGCGATCGGTGACGGCAAGATCGAAGTCAAACGCACGGTCTGCACCCACTGCTCGGTCGGTTGCGCGGTCGACGCGGTGGTCGAAAACGGTGTCTGGGTCCGCCAGGAGCCGGTGTTTGATTCCCCTATCAACCTCGGGGCCCATTGCGCCAAGGGTGCCGCGCTGCGCGAGCACGGTCACGGTGAGTTCCGCCTGCGCTACCCGATGAAGCTGGTCAACGGCAAGTACGAGCGCATCAGCTGGGACACCGCTTTGACTGAGATCAGCGCCAAGCTGCTCGAGTTGCGCAAGGCCAGCGGGCCTGATTCGATTTACTGGGTGGGTTCAAGCAAGCACAACAATGAACAAGCCTACCTGCTGCGCAAGTTTGTCAGCTTCTGGGGCAGCAACAACTGCGACCACCAGGCCCGCATTTGCCACTCCACCACGGTGGCCGGTGTGGCCAACACCTGGGGTTATGGCGCCATGACCAACTCGTACAACGACATGCAGAACAGCAAGGTCGCGTTGTACATTGGCTCCAACGCCGCCGAGGCGCACCCGGTCAGCATGCTGCACATGCTGCATGCCAAAGAAACTGGCACCAAGATGATCGTGGTGGACCCGCGCTTTACCCGCACCGCCGCCCGGGCCGACGAGTACGTGCGCATCCGCTCTGGCTCCGACATCCCCTTCCTGTTCGGCCTGCTGCACCACATCTTCAAGAACGGCTGGGAGGACAAGAAGTACATCAACGACCGCGTCTACGGCATGGACAAGGTGCGTGA
>RFWA01000708.1 GCA_009922295.1 Betaproteobacteria bacterium | reverse complement strand
GAGCGGCCATCCAGCCGCGGTGGCGTGCCGGTCTTGAGACGGCCCTGGGCCAACTTGAGCTCCTTAAGCCGAGCGCTGAGCGTCACCGCTGGCGGGTCCCCTGCCCGACCGGCCGCGTAGTTGTTCAAGCCAACGTGAATCTTGCCGTCCAGAAACGTCCCCGCGGTCAGCACCACTGTGCTGGCCGAAAAACGAATGCCCACCTGAGTCACCGCGCCCACCACCCGGTCACCCTCCACCAGCAGGTCATCCACCGCCTGCTGGAACAAGCACAAGTTAGGCTGGTTCTCCAAACGCTGCCGAATGGCCGCCTTGTACAGCACACGGTCAGCTTGAGCGCGCGTGGCCCGCACGGCCGGTCCCTTGGACGAGTTGAGAATCCGAAACTGAATGCCCGCCTCGTCAGTGGCCGCTGCCATGGCACCGCCCAACGCATCGATTTCTTTGACCAAGTGCCCCTTGCCGATGCCGCCAATCGACGGGTTGCAGCTCATCTGACCCAGGGTTTCAATGTTGTGCGTCAGCAGCAGGGTCTTGCAGCCCATGCGCGCCGAAGCCAACGCCGCCTCCGTGCCAGCATGGCCGCCGCCGACGACGATCACGTCAAAGTGTTGTGGGTAAAGCATGGCTAAGGGTCTTTTCATTGGGCGCAAAACCAGGGCGCGCGCCCAGCGCTTGTGGAAGGACTAAGTCTGACCATTTTACGATGCGTAACAAATAGGCCTCTAGGCCACGTCTTTATTAGGGTTATAGCTATGGTTTTTGTAGCGCTTGTCGTAACCTGGTCGGGCTGATTGCGCTGGTTCTTGCCGCGCCGGTCAAGGCGGCACCGGGCCAAGCGACTGCGCTCGTGTCCTCCAGACACAGCGGCCCTACGGGCCCCTGTGTCTTTCCCCCTTGACCTCGCTCCGCCACTCGTCCCGGCACCACCTTGACGACCATTTCGAGCGAGCAATGTCATACCCAGCCAGGGAGGGTCGGGCGTGCCTGATGCAGCGAAGTCAAGGCGGAGGATGCAGCAGCCGGTCAGGCTGCTGCATCCGGGGGACATGAGCGGAATCAGGCACGCCAGACCCGCCAACGCCAGAAACGGAAAAGCAACGCCAGCACCATGAACGACAGGGGCCGTCAGCGCCAACCGGCCTGTCATCTGTTTGACTCTTGTTCAACCAGTACTCGCGTATTCTGCGACCATGAATGCTTCGGCACTAAATCTGCCACAAACACCGAGGACACCACCATGCACATCCCTTCACTGCACGACCAGGTCGGCGCCGAAGAATGGCAACTGCGATGTGATCTAGCGGCTTGCTACCGGCTGGTCGCCGCCTACGGCTGGAGCGATCTGGTGTTCACCCATGTCAGCGCCCGAATCCCGGGGCACGAACATCAATTTCTGATCAACCCCTAT
>RFWA01000707.1 GCA_009922295.1 Betaproteobacteria bacterium | reverse complement strand
CGCTTCAATCGCAGCAAAAACTTTCGTTGTCCGGCCAAGGGTGTCACCAAGGCCTGTGTAAATTGCTTTCTGTAAATGTGCATTCTCCCCTCTTCTCCGCCCCCCTTCGGGGGCGGCGGAGCGAAGGCGAGCGTAGCGAGCCGCAGCGCAGCCGACCCCGAAGGGGGGCGGAGCGCGCCGCGCAAAAAACTGGTCGAGGGCGGGTCATGCGGTTCTCGTGTTGGGGTGTCGGAAAACACAACCACCACCCAAGAATACATGACCCACCAAACCGAGTCTGAACTCCTGAACACCGTCCTGCAACTCCTCACCGAACAAGGCCATCAAGGCTTCGCCGAGGGCATCCGCATTCTCGTCGATGAGGCCATGTGCCGCGAACGCACCGTCGCCCTCCAAGCCCAGCCCTACGAGCGCACGCCGGCGCGTCAGGGCCAAGCCAACGGTTTCAAGCCCAAGACCCTCACCACCCGGATCGGGGCCATCACCTTCCAGGTGCCCCAAGTCCGCCCCGGCTTGGAGTTCTACCCCTCCGCGCTGGAGAAGGGCATCCGCAGCGAGCAGGCCCTCAAGCTCGCCTTGGCCGAGATGTATGTGCAGCACGCAGGTCAGTAACTGCGCCGCCAAGCTCGATGTCGAACTCCAAGCTTGGCGCACCCGGCCCTTGGGCGCCTTTCCCTATCTCATCTTGGATGCCCGCTACGAAAAGGTCCGCCATGGCGGCTGCCTGATCGATTGCGCCATCCTCATCGCCCTGGGCGTCGATCCGCAGGGCAAACGCACCATTCTGGGCGTCAGTGCCGCCCTCAGTGAGGCCGAAGTGCACTGGCGTCAGTTTCTGGCCGGCCTCCAGCAGCGCGGCCTCCAAGGCGTCACCTTCATCGTCAGCGATGACCACGCCGGACTGAGCGCGGCCCGCACCGCCATCTTCCCCGCCGTGCCTTGGCAGCGCTGCCAGTTCCATCTCCAGCAGAATGCCCAAGCCTACGTCCCGCGCCTGGAGCTGCGGGCCAAGGTGGCCCAGGACATTCGCAGCGTCTGGGACGCGCCCGACCGGCCGACCGCCGACGTGCGCCTCAAAAAGATCGCGGCGGACTACGCCACCACCGCCCCGAAACTGTCGGCCTGGATGGAGGAGAATCTCCCCCAGGGCTTGTCCGTGTTCGCGCTCCCCCCCGCCCACCAGCGCAAGCTGCGCACCTCCAATGCGCTGGAGCGCGTCAACCAGGAGCTCAAACGCCGCACCCGGGTCGCACGCATGTTCCCCAACGAAGCCTCCGTCCTGCGCCTAGTCACCGCCCTGCTCGTCGAGATTAGCGAGCAATGGGAAACGGGAAAAATCTACCTCAGCATGGCAAACCAAAACCCGCCCTCAGTTTGATGCTCAATCAATTTACAGAAAAGAAATTGCGCG
>RFWA01000706.1 GCA_009922295.1 Betaproteobacteria bacterium | reverse complement strand
CAGGTTGGGGCATGGGTTTGGGTGGCGCGGGCAACCCTGCATCATAGGTGCAAGGCGCTAGGCGCTAGGCCAGTAAACCGGCTCGGCCACGGGCACGTTCGCAATGGCGGGATAGAAAAGCCTTGAAGAAACCCCGTAAATCAAAATTGACAAAGCGCTGAGCGAATTTCAGAATCGTTAAGCACTTTTATGGAGCATTGTCATGAACCAAACCTCAAAACTTTATTTTTCCTGCGTCGGTTTAACCGCAGCCCTGCTGCTTGGGCTGGCGGGTTGCGGTGGGGGTACCTCAACCGCTATTGACGGTGCGGGTGTGTTCCCGGCCGGGCTGGCGGTGGCGTCACCAGTTGGCATGGAGGCGGGCAGTGTCACGCTGGCCCAGGCGTCCCCGGCAGTGCGACTCCGGGCGCTGGCGCTAGCACTGTTTCAGGGAGACCTGGCTACAGCAAAGCAGCTTGCCAGCCGCTTGATTCCTGTTGGCGACGCTCAGGCGGCAGCCAGCCGGTCGCCCCGCTACATGAAATCAGCCAATACGGTCAACGCCTTGCTGACCGGGGCCACGACACCTCGTACCGGCGTCGGCTTCAATGCGGACAAGTTTCTCAAGTCCCCTGTCAACGCAGGTTGTTATGGGCCAACGGTGCTGTATCAGGCGCACCCGGACTGGACGTCGGGCACCCCAGCCGCCACTGGCACCTTGCCCAGTGGCGATGTAGGCATCTGGACTGCAGTTGACACCGCGACCGATTGGGTCTGTGCTGCTGCACAACTCGATGCACGGATGGACGGTGTGGCCTTGCGCAGCAACACCAGCTTGATGACGCTGGCCAGCCTGATTAACGTGGCCAGCTCCGCTGGCAAAAGCTTGCCTGCAGTTGGCGCTACGGTGGATCTCAAGACGGAAATGAACGTGGCCTTCAGCCCGGACGTCGCGTTTACCAAAGCCGAGATCTCGCAATTGGTTGCAGGCTCCTACAGCTATTCGGTCGCTTTCAGCTTCACCCACGGCTCTGGCACCCGTAATGCAGAAATACGTTTGAGCCACGTGCCTGGCGCCAGCAAGAATGAATACAGCGGCCTGCTCACCTACGCCGTGACCCGGGGCGGATCTGACCTGCAAAATTGCAACGGAAAAGCCTTAGGCACGGTCGATGTCGGCACCCTCAAATACACACGCACCGCCCGTACCGCAATGACCTTGGTGCACCGTGAAGGCAACTACTGCGGCGCTGGCACTGCCACGCCTCTGGCCACCACTTACGCCAATTTTTCTACTGATGGCCAATTGGACCCGGCAGGCAAATGGAATGGCACCAAGGGTTGGGCCAATAACTTCAACCGATTTGGCGCGGTCTACGACCCCACCACGCTCAAGGGCAATTACACCTTTGGCTGGCAGGCGGGTGACTTG
>RFWA01000705.1 GCA_009922295.1 Betaproteobacteria bacterium | reverse complement strand
TCGCCCGGCCTGGCGATATTGCCTGCATTCACCTGACCCGGTTTCAAGCGTTGCTCTATGTCCCAGCGCGTGGCGATACGCTCACAGCGCTGCTGTGTTTCGCAAGGCAGTTCTGCCGCGCCGGGTGTGCGCGCAACAATGAACCAAGTGCCCGGGGAAGTCTCGCTTCCTTCGCTGAACGCATTCACCCTGGCCTGGTCAGGCACAAAGCGGTTGTTGCCAGGCAATAAAAACTGGAAGCGGTCGAATTCACCGTTAAAGCCTTCGGGCACCCAGACAGTCTCTGACAGCGGTCGCTGCATTTCCTGCCCCTGAAAAGCCACACGTTCGCCGGACAAACCTTGCAGCAAGCTATTCAAGCCCATGAAAGCCAGCAATGCGCACAGCAAGCCAGTGTAGGCATGCCAGTGTTTAGACAGACAAATGAAGAAGCAAAGCAAGAGCGCGGCAAGCAGGCACAAGCCCAGCAACACAGCCCAGACATCCGGCAGCAAACCCAGCGGCCGGGCATGCCAGCCAAGCCAGGCCAGCACCGACAACATCAGCAGCGACAAGATGCCGACGGCCAGCGACGTGACTTTGGAAACCGATTGCACATGCAAGCTCATCAGCATGGCCAGCGCCGGCATCAGCGGCAGCAAATACCTGCTGGAGCGCTGGCTGGGCAATAGAAAAACCACGCACCACACCAGCATCCACACCAGCAAAGCTGCGTTCAGCGGCTCACTTGTCGCTCGCACAGATTGGCTGCGCTGCCGCCAGAGCAGACCCGGCAATGCAAGCAGCACAGGAAACAGCAAGCCGGTGTTTTGCAAAGGCGCGCTCAGGTAATCACCTGAACCGCGCCAGCTGAACAAATATGACCAATACCCTTGCGCATCATTCATCTTGCCGGCGTTTTCGCGCTGCACAAACTCTCGCCAGACTTCCTGCGGTTGCGGATCAATCAGCAGCCAAACCGCAAACAGGCCCAGTGCCAGCACACTCATCCATGCTGTTTGTGCCGCGCACACAGCCACGGCCCGCCAGGAACGGCTAGGTTCAATCAGCAAACGCAGCAAGCAAACACCGGCTGCCACCGGCAGCACCAGTGCAAATGATTTGTAGGCCAGCCCGAGCCCGGTGAGCAGGCCGAGTAACGTCCACCACAACCATTCGACCGGCGTATTTCTGATGTGACGTTGACTGACATCTGCGGCACGCCACAACACATAAGCCGGTGCCAGGCTGAACCAGAACATTTCCGGCGCCGTGGTCAGATACGGCCTACCGTAGCGCAAGGTGCCCCAAGACAACAGCAGGCACAGCACCGCAAAGGCCGCGGTTCGCCACTCGCCCAGCCAGCGGTGTAACAACAAGCTCATGCCGACGCTCACCAGCGTCAGGTAAATCAGGCTGGGCAAACGCAACAACCACAAC
>RFWA01000704.1 GCA_009922295.1 Betaproteobacteria bacterium | reverse complement strand
TGGGGCGCGGCGATGGGCCCGACCTGGAACATCTGGCAAATCAATATCGCCCCACCTGACATCGCTTATGGTCTGCGATTTGCGCCCATGATGCAAGGTGGCCTTTGGCAATTGATCACGGTCTGCGCTATTGGCTCGTTCGTGTCCTGGGCACTTCGAGAGGTCGAGATCTGTCGCAAACTGGGCATGGGCTTGCATGTGCCAGTCGCCTTCAGCATGGCCATCCTTGCCTACGTCAGCCTGCAGGTGATTCGCCCGGTGCTCATGGGTGCTTGGGGACATGCGTTCCCGTACGGCATCTACAGCCACCTCGACTGGGTCAGCAATACGGCCTACCAGTACCTTCACTTCCACTACAACCCCTGGCACATGATCGCGGTAACCCTGTTCTTTGCCACGGTACTCGCGCTTTCGATGCACGGCGGCTTGGTGCTGTCAGCAACCAACCCCGGCAAAGGCCAGGTGGTCAAGTCACCGGAACATGAGGACACATTTTTCCGTGATCTCATCGGCTACTCGGTCGGCACCCTGGGCATTCACCGACTCGGCCTTTTCCTGGCGCTGGCAGGGGTGTGGTTCGGCATTGTCTGCATCGTGGTGAGTGGTCCTTTTTGGACCGGGGCCTGGCCTGAATGGTGGGGTTGGTGGCTGAATATGCCGATCTGGCGGACTTGATAAGACGGAGTAAATGACATGGCTCAATATCAAAACTTGTTTACCTCGGTGCAGCCGGTCGGCCCCCTGCACCACGGCGTGGACTTGCCACGCGGCGACGAAAAACGCCTAGGCACGCCATTTTTGTTCCACCTGCTGGGGCGAATTGGCAATGCCCAGATCGGCCCGGTCTACTTGGGCACCCTGGGTGTGGCTTCGCTGATCTTCGGCATTGCCGCGTTCAACATCATCGGCCTGAACATGCTGGCATCCGTGGACTGGAACCCCATCCAAATGCTGCGCCAGTTGTTTTGGCTGGCGCTGGAGCCGCCAGCACCGGCTTATGGACTCAGCATTCCGCCGCTCAACCAAGGTGGCTGGTGGCTGATCACCGGTTTCATGTTGACCTTGTCTATTCTGTTGTGGTGGGCTCGCACCTACCGGCGTGCGCGGCAGCTCGGCTTGGGCACCCATGTGGCCTGGGCATTTGCTGCGGCAATCTGGCTGTTTCTGGTCTGCGGTTTTTTCCGGCCCGTCATGATGGGCAGCTGGTCTGAAGCGGTTCCTTTCGGCATATTCCCGCACCTTGACTGGACCTCTGCAATATCACTGCGGTATGGCAATCTGTTCTACAACCCGTTCCACGCTTTATCTATCGTCTTCCTCTACGGCTCAGTGCTCTTGTTTGCCATGCACGGTGCAACCATCCTGGCAGTAAGCCGTTACGGCGGTGAGCGCGAGATCGAGCAAATTGTTGACCGTGGCAC
>RFWA01000703.1 GCA_009922295.1 Betaproteobacteria bacterium | reverse complement strand
CCGATCGTCAGCGCCAAGGCAAAGTAGTGCAGTGTGGCGCCACCAAACAGCAGCATCGACAACACCATCAACTGGGTAGAGCCGTGCGTGATGATGGTGAACGACTCAGGTCTAGCGACAGTGTCTACTCGGTTGACCTGGGCAATAGCGCACTGCCCGTGACCGACCTCAATCCATTTAGAGAAAAGCGGGGCTGGCTAAAGGGCCTGACTCAACAGGACTAGCCGCTAATCAGTACCGATCGGTTCGCCCACCCAACGACTGCAGCACACCCATCCAGAACGCAGTTCTTTCGGCATAGGGCTCCGGGTCCTGAGCGCCACTCGCTTGGGCATACACGGCGGTCTGCACCATCACGATGCCTGTGGCGGGTTGCACAAAAACCGACTGGCCGTGTACCCCTTGAAATGCAAAGCTGCGCTCCTTCAATGGATGCAGCCAAAACTGGTAACCATAGCCAAAATACGGCGTGGCCTTGTAAGGCGCAAACGCTGCCGGCTGTGCGGCAATATCAGTGGCTTGACGCAAATAGTCAGCCGAGATGATTTGTTGGCCGTTCACTTTGCCATCGTTGGCCATCAACATTCCCAGGCGACCCCAATCGCGCAGGGTGGCGTTGAAGCAAAAATACGCGCCAGCCTGGCGGTCGCGACCATGGCACCAAAAGGCATCGCTCTCTGCACCCATTGGTTTCCAAAGCCACTCGGTGGTCAACTCGGCCATGCTACGACCGGTGGCCCCGGTCAGCATGCGGCCCAACACTTCGGTTTCAGCGCTGGCGTAAACAAATTTTTCGCCCGACGGCTTGTGCCTTTCTGAGAACGAACGCAGCACACTGACCACCGGCGGATTGCCCGTTGCAAAGCTGCGCGACAGTTTCGACACATCATCCTGCCCGTCGTAACGCTCGGTGAAGGTGATGCCCGAGCTCATCCGCAGCAAATCGCGGATGGGTGTTTCGCCATAGGCGCTACCCGCCAAGTCCTTGGCATATTTGCCGGCTGGGTCATTCAATGAAGTGATCAATCCCTTTTCCAACGCAACACCGACCAACATCGAGGTCACGCTTTTAGCCATGGAAAATGACAAAAATTTCGCATCCTGGGTGCGGCTGTAACGGTATCGCTCGGCCACGATTTCTCCGTCCTTCAGCACCAGTAAACCGGTGATCCGTCGCCGCTCCAGGTACTCGTCCAGGGTATAGCCAAGGTTGCGGTACCGGTATCTGATTTCCGGGGGGTGCGTGGCTTTGGGTAGCGGGTTTACATTGTCGCCACGGCTGACCGATTGAGTCAAAACGCCGTCTACCTTATCCAAAGCCGACCAGGATCCCACCCTATTTTCCATGGCCGACCAGCGGGCGCCTAGGGGATAACCCGCCGATTTACCCAGTTGGTCTTCATCCGGCTCGGAAGCCACCGGGCCGCACAGCCCTA
>RFWA01000702.1 GCA_009922295.1 Betaproteobacteria bacterium | reverse complement strand
AATGCTCCGCCCTGTGCGCCGCCATCGATCAGTTAATCAGGGATAGCCCCAGTTGCATCTGACTGCTTTGAGCCACCCAGCAGGATTGAGCGATTGGACTTTAGCCGCAGCAATTGATCAGGCACTTGGTAGGCTGGAGAATGCCGCATCGATTGCATCGGCGAGGCGGTCGATGATCAGGTCGAGGTCCTTGTCTTGCACGGTAAATGGCGGGGCCAAGAGAATGTGGTCGCCGCGCCGGCCATCGATCGTCCCGCCCATGGCATAAACCAACAAGCCGCGCGCCATCGCCTGCGCACGAATGCGGGCGTTGAGTTGCAGTGTTGGAGCAAACGGAATTTTGTCGTTGCGGTCAGCCACTATTTCAAAGGCCTGCAGCAAGCCACGGCCTCGGATATCGCCCACGTGCCTATGGCCACCCAAAGCCGCCGAGAGTCTTCCGTGCAGAGCATGACCTTGAAGCCGGGCAGCATCAACTAACTGGTCGCGCTGCACTATACGCTGCACTTGAAGCGCTGCGGCGCAAGCAACCGGATGCCCCATATAGGTGTGGCCGTGCATAAAGCGGCCGCTGCCCCGCGTAAAAACATCATGAATTTTGCGTTGCACCAAAACAGCTCCGATCGCCTGGTAGCCGCCACCCAGACCCTTGGCTACGGCCATCAGGTCGGGAACAATTCCCTCCTGTTCAACGGCATGCATGGCGCCTGTACGACCCATACCGCACATGATCTCGTCTGCAATCAACAAAACTCCGTGACGCTCGCAGACGGCGCGTATGCCCTTGAAATAGCCCGGCACCGCCGGCACTGCGCCCAGGGTTGCCCCAACCACGGTCTCGACACAAAAGCCGATCACATTCTCGGGACCCAGGCGCAAAATTTCCGCCTCGAGTTCGCCCACCAGTCGCAAGCCATACTCCTCCGCCGACTCATGCAGAAGCCGGTCCCGATACTCGTAACAGGGTGCCACATGGGTTACATCAAAGAGCAGCGGCGCAAACTGAGCCCGGCGCATGGCATTGCCACCCACAGCCAAAGCGCCCAAAGTGTTGCCATGGTAGCTTTGCCGCCGGCCAATAAAATGACATCGCTGGGGCTGTCCGATTTCCACGCAATATTGGCGCGCCATCTTTAACGCCGCCTCCATGGCCTCTGAGCCGCCCGACACCAAAAAAGCGTGCGACATGCCGACGGGGGCACGCTCCAGCAAAAATTCGGCCAACTCTTCTGCAGCACGGCTGGTGAAGAAACTGCTGTGCACGTAGTCCAACCGGCTCATCTGCGCAGCCACAGCTGCAATCACCTCTGGATGGTTATGCCCCAAGCAAGAAACGGCAGCGCCGCCACATGCATCTATATAAGTTTTACCGTTTGTATCGGTGATTTCAAGTCCGCTAGCCGAGGCTGCCTCGGGCATAAGCGACTGGGTGTGACGGT
>RFWA01000701.1 GCA_009922295.1 Betaproteobacteria bacterium | reverse complement strand
ACTTTGCGCGGCCCGCTGGGGCTGGCCACCTCGCGCTCGGCCTGCACCCGGGTGAAGCCGCTGAGCGACAGCCACTGCGCCACCTCGTCGGGCGTGGCACTGGCCGGCAGTTCCACCGGAAAGGTCAGCACCACCCGGGCCTCGGCCAGGCCTGGGCCCAGCGCCGCTTGGCGCGCCAGCAGCTCAGCGTAAATGCTGTCAGGGCTGTCATGCCGCACCGGTTGGGCCGTGACCCGGTCAAACAACTGCCCGGCACGGGCAAACAGCAGCTTGAGGTGATCGTTCAGCTCGGTCATGGTGCCCACCGTGGAGCGCGAGGAGCGCACCGGGTTGGTCTGGTCAATCGCGATCGCCGGCGGCACGCCGTCGACCCGGTCCACCGCGGGCTTGTCCATGCGGTCCAGAAACTGGCGCGCATAGGCGGAGAAAGTTTCCACGTAGCGCCGCTGACCTTCGGCGTACAGCGTGTCAAACACCAAGCTCGACTTGCCCGACCCGCTAGGGCCGGTGACCACCGTCAGCTCGCCGGTGCGGATGTCCAGGTCCAGGTTCTTAAGGTTGTGCTGGCGCGCGCCGCGAATGCGGATAAAACCGTGGGGCATGGGGTTGTGTCTGTGCAGTGGGGGACAGACATTCTAGGCAGTTCAACCGGTGGCTGTGGGTTGGCCAGTTTGCGACCGTCACAACACAAGCAAGCCACTGTGGGTCGCGGCCTGCTGCAGCCAGGCCGGCTCTTGCGCCAAAGTCAGTGCGGCCTGCAGAGCGCGTGAGGGTCGGGCTGCAGCGTGCGACATAAAGCCGATGGGCGTCTGCACCTCGGGGCTGTCCAGTGGCAGGGCTTCAAGCTCGCCGTAGGTGCGCACCGTGCCCACCAGGGCGCCCGGCATGACAGTACAGACGCTACCCGCCAGAACGCTGAGTGCCAGTGTCAGGATGGAGTTTGTTTCGATCAGCGGCTGCACCCACACCCCGGCACTGGTGAAGGCGGCGTCCACAATCTTGCGGTTGTGCATATCTGGGGTCAGAAGGCACAGCGGCAGGCGACCGGCCTCCCGCCAGGTCATGGCAGGCCCACGCTGCAAACCCTTCGGGTGGCTTTTTGTGGCGCGGCGCAGCAAAAAATAGTGCTCGGTGTACTGGGGCAACGCCACCAGCCGGGTGTCGCGCAGGCCCATACGCTCGGTGTAACCCAGCGCCAAGTCAATCGACAGGTCGGCCAGGCCTTGCTCCAGTTCGTCCGAGCTCATCGACAGCACCGCCGGGCGAATGCCGACATGGCGGGACTGCAGCAGCGCAGCAAACCGAGCCACGATAGGCATGGCCGTTGGCACGGCAGCAATACGCACCACCCCCTGCGGCAGTTCGGGCTGGCTGCCCAGCTCCTGCTGCAGGATGGCGTGCTCATGCAACATGCGCTGGGCCGAGGCCAGCACGCGCTC
>RFWA01000071.1 GCA_009922295.1 Betaproteobacteria bacterium | reverse complement strand
CCGCTTGAGCTTTACAACCGGCCCTGCAACACCTTTGTGGCTGGTTTCATTGGCAGCCCCCGCATGAATTTTTTGCCGGCAGCGCTGGTCGTGGGCCAGGCCGGTGCGCCCGCCTTGCCAGTCGGCAGCCACACCATTGGCCTGCGACCGGAGCACGTGGCGCTGGCCGGTGACGGTCCGCTGCACCTGAGCGTGACCCAGGTCGAGCAGTTGGGCGCCAGCAGCGTGCTGCGCGGAACCGTCGGCGCCGACACTCCGTTTGAGCTGGTGTGCAATGGCCAGACCGCTCTGCGCCCGGGTGATACCGTGGCATTGGCGCTGCCGGCGCCCCATCTGCATTGCTTTGATACCAATGGCCAGAGGCTGTAAACCATGACCACTCCGTTTGGACCGACCCAAATTGCCACTGTTGACGCACACGGCGCCTGCTTGAACTTGCCCGATGGTGCCCAGTTTCAGCTGGATGTGCTGGAGCCGACCCTGATACGGGTGCGTCACCGGCCCGGCGCTGGTTACCGCGAGCCACGCACCTGCGACGACCTCAGCGGTTTTTCGCGCCCTCCAGCCCAGTTCAGCCAAACGGCCAAGGGCTTGACGCTGGCCACCGGCGCGCTGTCGGTCACGGTGCGGCTGGCCCCGCTGGCCCTGAGCTGGCGCGATGGACAAGGTCGCCCACTGCTCGCTGACCGGAACAGTTCTGCCTACCTGCACAGCCCGCGCACCGGCTCGGTACGGCACTACCTGCAGCGTGACCGGGCTGATCGTTATTACGGCCTGGGCGACAAGACCGGCCCGCTCAATTTGCATGGGCGGCGCCTGCGGACCATCGCGCTCGATGCGCTGGGCTACGACCCGCAGCAAGGGGATCCACTCTACAAGCACTGGCCGTTTGTGATGACCCGCGCCCCCACCGGCCACTGGTACGGGCTGTATTACGACACGCTGAGCACCTGCACCTTTGACCTCGGTTGCGAGCACGACAACTACCACGACTTTTACCGTTATGTCGACATTGACGATGGTGACCTTGATTACTACCTGATGTCGGGTGCCACGCCAGCTGCGGTGATCGCACAGTTTGTGCGCCTGATCGGTGGCACTCACCTGCCGCCACGCTGGTCGCTCGGTTACGCCCAGACCGCCATGGGCCTGGCCGACGCGCCCGATGCCCAAGAACAGCTGAATACCTTCATTGACCGGATCGAGGCAGAGGCGATTCCCTGCTCGGCGTTCCATTACGGCTCGGGTTATTCCTCACGCGGCAAGCGTCGCTATGTGTTCACCTGGAACCACGACAAGTTCCCTGACCCGAAGGCGCTCAACGCGCGGTTCCACGAGGCTGGCATGCGGTTGGTGGCCAACGTCAAGCCCTGCCTGCTTGATGATCACCCGGCCTGGGATGAAGTTCTTGCCCAGGATGGCTTTATCCAGGACGCCGCCACCGCTGCGCCAGTGGTGGAGCAGTTCTGGGACGGTGTCGGCGCGCACCTGGATTTCTCAAACCCGGCGGTGATCGCCTGGTGGCAGGGCAGTCTGCAGCGCCAGGTGCTGGATTTTGGTATCGACGCTGCCTGGAACGACAACAACGAGTACGCCATCATGGACGATGGCGCCAGCTGTGCGGGCTTTGGCCGGCCGCTGCCCATGCACCGCGCCCGCCCGCTGCATGCGCTGCTGATGACGCGGGCCAGCTTCGAAGCGCAAGCCCGACACCGGCCACCGCAGGCGTCGTCCGAGCCGGTGTTCAGCGTGAGCCGGGGCGGGCCACCGGGCGTGCAGCGCTATGCGCAAAGTTGGTCGGGCGACAACAGCACCAATTGGGAGAACTTGCGCTGGAACATCCGCACCGGGCTGCAGATGAGCCTGTCGGGCCTGTTCAACATTGGCCATGATGTCGGCGGTTTTTACGGGCCGTCGCCCGGGCCCGAGCTTTTTGTGCGCTGGGTGCAGGCCTGCTGCCTGAACCCGCGCATGGTGATGAACTCCTGGAAGCCCGGCAGCGCCACCAACGTGCCCTGGCTTCACCCCGAGGTCACGGCTCACGTGGCGGCAGCAATCCGCCTGCGCTACACCCTGCTGCCCTATCTGTGGCAGCTGTTCGAGCAGGCCAGCGCGCTGCACCAACCGATTCTGCGGCCTACCTTTTACGAATTTCCTGACGACGAGGCCTGCTTCGCTGACAGTGACGACTTCATGGTCGGCGACGCACTGTTGGTGGCACCCGTGGTGCAGGCTGGCGACACCACACGCCGGGTCTACCTGCCGGTCGGACCGTCGGCCTGGTACGACTTTGACAGCGGCGAGCGATTTGCCGCTGGCCAGTGGCACACCGTGCCGGCGCCTTTAGGACGGCTACCTCTGTTTGCCCGCGCCGGCGCAGCGATTCCGCTGGCGGGTGGCACTCCCGGTGGACCGGGCCAGTCATCACGTCTGCGTCACGATGACCCTGTCTCAGAGTGGCGTCGCTTTGGTCCCGTTGACGGCGTGCCCAGCACGCCAACGATCGACGCCTGACCGTCAGGCAGTCAGGCCCAATGCACTGGGCCCTGAGTGGCGTACCAAAGCGCCAGTTGGGTGTCAAACTCGGCTTCGATCCGGCTGCGCCGGATTTTCATGGTTGGTGTAAGCATGCCGTTCTCGATGCTCCATGGTTCGCGCGCGACCACGATCATTCGCAGCTGTTCGTAGTCGGCCACGGCTTGATTCACTTCGCGCAGCAAGTCGCTGAGCTCTTGCTGCACCTTGGCTCGTACCGCGGCATCGCCAAGTTGCGGGCGCAGGTTTTCGGCCAGCACCACCATGGCATATGCCGCGCTCTGGCCGACGCCTGAGACCAGCGACAACTCGATCATCGGGTGGGCATTGAGCCGGTTCTCAATAGGGGCTGGCGCCACATATTTGCCCTTGGAGGTCTTGAACAATTCCTTGACGCGGCCCGTCAGCTTGAGCAGACCATCAGCCCGGATCTCGCCACGGTCGCCCGCCTTCGGCACTCAGGCGGACCTGCACGCCTGGCATCGGCACGCCCACGTAACCTGGTGCGTTGATGGCGTCGGTCGAGTTGTGGGAGTACGCAAAGTCCTCGGTCATCGCGTAGCCCTCGGACAGGTTCAACCCGAGCCGGCGGTACCAGCTGATCAGCTCGGCGGGGATCGGCGCTGAGCCGCTGCCGGCCAGCAGGGCTTGGTCGAGGCCAAGACCCTTGAGCACCTTGCGCCCGACCATTCGGCCCAGGAAAGGGATGCTCAGCAGCCGGTCGAGCTTTTGGGGTGGCATCTTGCTGAACACCCCCTGCTGGAACTTGAGCCAGAGCCGAGGTACCGAAATAAAAGTGGTGGGGCGGGCTCGGTTAAGGTCCTGCAAAAAGGTGTCTAGCGATTCGGCAAAGTACAGGTGGGTGTTGCCATCCACCAGCGAGCCGCATTCGACCCAGGCACGCTCAAACACATGGGCCAGCGGCAGATAAGACAGTACCCGGTTGTGCCGCTCAGCGCCGACACGACTTTTGAGCTCGTTCACGATGCCCAGGCTTGCAGCGGTAACTCGCTCGAAGCTGTGCATCACGCCCTTGGGCTGGCCGGTCGAGCCCGAGGTGTAGATCAGCATCGCGAGGTCTGTGGCTGCACGCGCTGGTTGCCCAGTGACCGGCGGGGTGCGCGCAATGATCGCATCCCAGGTCTCGAACGTGGTCGGCGGCGACAGCGGCAGCGCGATACAGGGCAGGCCGGCCGGAATGCCCGGGGTCTGCTGTTGCCACATGTCGAGTTTGCCCACAAACAGCAGGCTGGCGCCGCTGTGCTCTAGCACGTAGCGGATGGTGTCGGCGGTTTCGGTCGGGAAAATCGCCACTGTGGTGCCGCCAGCGATCCAGATCGCCAGCTCGGCGATGATGAAGTGCGCGCTGTTTTTGGACAGGATGGCAATACGGGCACCGGGCTCCATGCCACGGCTTTGCAGGTGCGCCGCCATGCGCCGCGCCTGGTCCAGCGCCTGTGCCCATGTGTAGTCCACCACCTGTCCGCCGCCAATGGGTTGCGTCAGGTAGACCGCATCAGGGTGGGCGCGCTCGTGGTCATAAATGTAGTCAAGCATCAATTTGGGCTGGGACATCTTGTTTCCTCGGTGTGGTGGCGCCGTCTGGCTCGTTAGCCAGAATGGGAGGCTGACCGCGCAAGCGGTGAATAAGAGAGCGGATGTTACCTGCAGATGGCTGCCGCAGGCCTCATGGTGTTCCCTGACCAAACACCGCCAGCCAAAGCGCCAGCACGGCTTCGCGTTCGTCTTGCAGCTGGCCCGGTGCCAGCTGGGTCGATTCTTCATTGAGTCGCGCATGGTGTTGCACCCGGCGCAGTTCACGGTAAGCGCCGGCCGCCGCGTGACCTACGCCCAGCGGCAGAAGACCTGTGGCTTGTGCCCGCTCCAATAGAGCGATATTACCGGCGTTCTCCAGCAACTCCGGGTGCTCGCTGGCCTGTGAAAGTATCAGGTGCTGCACCGCAAACTCGACGTCGATCATGCCCCCTGTGCTGTGCTTGATGTCAAAGTGGTCGGCTTTGACCGGGTGAGCGCTGCGCACCTGCTCGCGCATGGCCACAATTTCTTGCCGCAGGTCAGCCGCCTGCCGTGGGGCACTGATCACCGACTGCCGAACCGCATCAAAGCGCTGGCGCAGGTCATCATGACCCAGCACACAGCGTGCTCGCGTCATGGCCTGGTGCTCCCAGGTCCAGGCGGTGTTGCTGCCACGCTGCTGCTGGTAGTCGGCGAAAGCATCAAATGTGGTGATCAGCAGGCCAGCGTTGCCATTGGGCCGCAAGGCGGTGTCGATCTCGTACAGGTCGCCTTCGCCGGTTTTGACCGTCAGCCAGTTGATCAGTTTGCGCACCAGGTTGGCATAGATCTCGCCCGCCCGTTCGTCGTCGTCGGAATACACAAAAACAATATCCAGGTCGCTGCCATAGCCCAGCTCCTTGCCGCCCAACTTGCCATAGGCAATGATGGCAAATTGGGGCGCCGCACGGTGCCGATTTTTGAGGCGGTCCCAGCACCATTGGCTGGTCACGCGCAACACCGCCTCGGCCAGTGCGCTCAGGTCGTCGGCCACCTGCTCCACCGTGATTCGGCCTTCCAGGTCACGCGCCAAAGTGCGGAATACTTCAGCATGGTGGGCGCGGCGCAGCAGGTTGAGCAGCGCTTCGTCGTCGTCTTCGCCGGTTGCGGCCAGTGCATTTCGCCGGTGGTTGAGCTCGAACTCGAAGTCCACCGCACTGAAACGTTCGCCCAGCATGTCTGCCCCGGCCAGCTCGTCGATCACGCCCGGGTGCAGCAAGAGGTAGCGCGCAGGCCAGCGGGCCGCGCCCAGCAGGCGCAGCAAGCGCTCGTGCACATTGGGTCGCTCAAGCAACAGTGCCAGGTAGCTTTCGCGACGCAGCAGCGGCTCCATCCAGTCGGCCAGGCGCACCGCCGCCGCTTCGGTGGCCCGGCCTTCTGCGACCCATTGGGCGGTTCGCGCCACCAGCCGCACCAGCCGGGCGCGGGATTCCTCCCGCAGCGCCAGGACCCGTGGATGATCCCGCCAGTGAGCCACCCGCGCCCGAAAGTCAGCCGGCAGCTGCGCCACCAACTCGTCGAACTCAGGCGCGCTGGCGCCAGTCTTGCCGCCGCAGCCCTTGCATTCCCGCTCGGTGCTACCGCCCAGCAGCTTGTCAAACTCTTGCGCCACCAGCTCACGGTGGGCATCAAGCTGCTGCAGCAACAGGTGGGCTGTGGCATAGCCCAGGGTTTGGGCAATCCAGCTCAGGTCTTGGTCTTGCGTGGGCAGCACATGGGTCTGCTGGTCGTCCAGGTACTGGATCCGGTGCTCGACCTGGCGCAAAAAAACATAGGCCTCGGCCAGCGCTTGTGCAGTGACCTGCGGCATCAGGCCAGCCTTGGCCAGGCGCGGCAGCGCGCTCAGGGTCGGCCGCGTTCGCAACTCGGGAAACTGGCCGCCGCGCACCACCTGCAACAGTTGCACGGTGAACTCGATCTCGCGAATGCCGCCGCGTGAGAGCTTGACGTCATTGGCTCGCTCCGGGTGGCCCGTGCTGCGCCTCAGCGCATGCTCGCGGATTTGCCGGTGCAGCACTCGCAGTGCATCAAACACGCCATAGTCCAGGTAGCGCCTGAACACAAACGGCAGAACCACGTTGCGCAGGCCAAGGACATTGCTGCCGGGTGTGTCCCCCAGGGTGGCGACGACACGGCTTTTCAGCCAGGCAAATCGCTCCCATTCCCGACCCTGGACATGCAGGTACTCTTCCAGGGCGCCCAGCGAGACGGCCGGTGGGCCCGAGTTGCCATTGGGCCGCAGGGCCAGATCGACCCGGAATACAAAGCCGTGCTCGGTGGTGTCGCCAATCAGGCCGTACAGGGCGCGTACGGCGCGGCCAAAATACTCTTGGTTGCTGAGGCGACCACGTCCTTGTGAGTCACCGCTGGTTTCTCCGTCCTGATCGTAGACATAGATCAGATCAATGTCGCTAGAGACATTCAATTCACGCGCACCCAGCTTGCCCATACCCACCACCCACAGCGCAACCGGTGCTCCCTGCACGGACATCGGCATCCCATGCACCGCCTGCAGATCTACCTGCACTTGGTTGCATGCAGTTTGCAGGGAGAACTCGGCCAGGTCAGTCATGACTTGGGTGATGTCCTCCAATGGGGCTTGTGCGTCGCAGTCCAGGCACAGCAGGCGCTCAAGGACAAGCTGGCGGGTGGTGCGCAAGGCCGCGCTGGTGTCAAGCCCCTGTGCCCGTAAGACAGCATAAGTCCGCGCCAGCGTGGCAGGGTCAGGCCTGCCGGGTGGCAGCAGCGTCAGTTGTGCGTCATACCTGCGTCGCACCCGCAGTCCAAACCGCGAATGGGCAGACAGGAGCACCCGGGTCATAATTCCTGTCATAGCTTCAAAGTCAAGATGAGTCCCCGGCCGCCTGCTCCCTCAGCATTGCTGAAACATTTGTCAGCATTGGCGCGCGGCTCCTTGTGGTTTTTGCTGGGCGCCTGGCTGCTGTTCCTGCTGGCCTGGAGCACGTTGCATTGGATCATTGTGCCGCGAATTGGCGAGTTCCGTCCGATGCTCGAAGCGCGGGGGACCCGCCTTCTCGGAATTGAGCTTCGCATTGGCGCCATTACGGCGGAGTCGACTGGGCTGGTGCCCTCCTTCGCGCTGAGTGACGTGCAGCTGCTCGATCCTCAAGCTCGGCCCGTCCTGCAGTTGTCTAGGGTGCTGGTGGCGCTGTCGCCGCGCTCGGTCTGGAATCGCAGCTTTGACCAGCTGGTGGTCGAGCAGCCGCAAGTGGAGATGCGTCGCGATCGCAGTGGCAAGCTGTACGTGGCTGGACTGGAACTCTCCAGCGCGGACGCGTCTGGGCAGGCCTTGCTTGACTGGTTTTTTTCACAACGCGAATGGGTGGTCCGGGGCGGCAGCATCGACTGGACGGATGAGCTGCGTGCGGCGCCAACCCTGTCATTGCGCCAGGTCCAGCTGGTGTTGCGCAATGTCGGACGCCGCCATGAGTTGCGCCTGGACGCCACGCCACCGGCCGCCTGGGGCGAGCGCTTTAGCGTCAGCGGGCGTTTTCTGCAGCCCCTGTTGTCTGTGCAGGGCGGACGCTGGCAGACCTGGGACGGTCAGTTCTACAGTGCATTTGAGCGGGTTGACATCTCCGAGCTGGGCCGGTACGTCGCGCTTGGGGTCGATCTGCAGCGGGGCAGCGGCACTGTACGCGCCTGGGCCGATGTGGTGCAGGGCCAGTGGCAGGGTGCGGTCGCCGACCTGGCGCTCAGCCAGGTCCAATTGGGCTTGGGCGCTGGTTTGCAGCCGCTGGCAATGCTCGCCGTGCGAGGCCGCCTGACCGGACGACCCCTGGCCGGCGGGCTGGCTCTGGCGGCCGAGGCTTTGAGCTTTGACACCCAGGACGGGCTGCATTGGCCGGCGTCGGACATCAGTTTTCAGCATCAGGGGGCTCAAGGCACGCTGGCGGCACACGGCGAGTTCAAGGCCGACCAGCTTGATCTGGCAGCACTGGCGCAGATCGCAAACCGGCTGCCGCTGAACGCTGAGCTGCGCGCAGCCTTGCTGGCCCACGCCCCCAAGGGTTTGGTGCGCCCTCTGCAGCTGAATTGGCAAGGCGAGTTGGGTGACCTGCGCAGCTACAGCGCCAAGGGACAGGTGTCCCAGCTGGAGCTGGTCAGCGCGGCACTGCCCGGAGTTCTGGGCGCCAGCCTTGTGTTCGATGTCAACCAGGCGGGCGGCAAAGCCAGTGTGCAGCTGGACAACGGCACCCTGGAGCTGCCGGGCCTGTGGGCCGAGTCCCGCCTGCCGGTGAGTCAGCTGTCGACAGATGTGCTTTGGCAGCTCGAAGGTGAACGGCTGGCGGTGCAACTGCCTAACCTGAAGTTCAGCAATGCCGATGCGCAAGGCGAAGCGCAGATCAAATGGGCGTCCGGTGAGCTGGGTTTGGCGCCGGGGCGATCGCGTTGGCCTGGCGTGTTGGATCTGCAGGCCACACTAAGCCGCGCCGACGGCACTCGCGTGCACCGTTACCTGCCACTCAGCCTGTCACCGTCGGTGCGGGACTACCTGCGCGAGTCGATCACAGCGGGCACAGCCAGTGCGGTCAAGGTTCGCATCAAGGGCAATCTGGAGCAGTTCCCATTTTTGGAGGCGAAGCAGGGCCAGTTTCAAATCAGCGCGGATGTCCGAAACGCCAGTTACCGCTATGTCCCGCGTGCGCTGCAGTCCCCGCAGGCTTTGCCATGGCCGGCGCTGACGCAGCTCAATGGTGAATTACTGATTGACCGCAACCAGTTGCAATTGCGTGGGGTTCGTGCTCAGGTGGCGGGCACGCCCGGGCTGCAAATGCTTCGGGCAGACGCGCTGCTGTCTGACCTGGGTAAGCTTGGTGTGGTGACCGTGTCTGCCAAGATGCAGGGCCCGCTAACGCAGGCGCTGGCCGTGGTCAATGCCTCACCGCTTGGGCCAATGACCGGGCGCGCACTGGCCCGAGCAATTGCCACTGGCGATGCCGACTACCAGTTCAAGCTGACGTTGCCCTTGGCCAATCTCGCGCGCTCCACGGTGCAGGGCAGCGTGTTGCTGGCGGGCAATGACATCCAGATTTCCCCCGACACCCCGCCCATAAGTCGGGCTCGCGGCAGCGTCAATTTCAGTGAGAGCGGCTTTACCATTGCCTCAGGACAGGCTCGCCTGTTTGGCGGCGAGGCCCGGCTTGAGGGGGGTACGGTGGCGCTTGCTGCGGCGGGCGATGGCCCTGTGCAGGGGCGCTTGGCCGCAACCACTGTGATCCGCGTCAACGGCGTGGCGTCTGCCGAGGGTTTGCGTCAGGCGCCTGAGCTAGGCCTGCTGGCCCGGCTGGCGCGACAGGCCAGTGGCAGCACCGCCTATACCGTGGTCCTGAGCCTGCGTCAGGGCCCGCCCGATTTGCTGGTCACCAGCACGCTGCAGGGCCTGAGCTTGAGCCTGCCCGCACCTTTGGCTAAAAGCGCTGAAACAGTCCTTCCCCTGCGTTTCGAATCGCTGCAGCTGGCGGGCACTGGCGCCGCAGCCCGCCCTCGCGATCAGCTGACGCTGACGCTGGGACGTTTGGTGGCATTGGACTACGTGCGTGATCTGGCTGGCACTGAGCCACGCGTGCTGCACGGCAGTATTGGCGTTGGTCTGTCGGCACAGGAGGCGGCACCCATGCCCGATGCAGGTGTGCTGGCCAACAT
>RFWA01000008.1 GCA_009922295.1 Betaproteobacteria bacterium | reverse complement strand
CACGGATGGTTGTCATTACGTCATGTTGTCCAAAAGGTGCAGTGTTCAGCCAATGGAAGATCGGGCCATGTGACGGATGTTCTGCGATGTTCCCCGCTTAAAAGTTGATCAGGCAGCGGGGGTTTGCCAGCAAAGCCAGGGATTATAGCCTTACAAATTTCGGGTTTCAACCGAGTTCAGGCGCTGGCAGCTGCCGGCCGCACGCGCGCTGCCATTCCCTGGGCGCAGGCGTAGCCGCTGGCCCAGGCCCACTGAAAGTTGTAGCCCCCCAGCCAACCCGTCACGTCAACCACCTCGCCAATGAAATACAAACCCGGCTGGCGAGACTCCATGGTTTGGCTGGACAGGGCCCGGGTATCCAGGCCTCCGGCTGTGACCTCGGCCTTTCGATAGCCTTCGGTGCCGATGGGCGTCAGCGCCCAATTGGCCAGTCGGTCAGCCAGTGCGGCCAGGGCCTTGTCAGAGGCCTCGTTGATGGGGCGCAGCCAGTTATGGCCCAGGGCTGAACCCTGCGCCACCCAGGCGTCGGCCAGCCGAGCTGGCACCAGCGCGCCCAGTTCGTTGGCAATCAGCCGGCGCGACGTGGCTTTGGCCCGCGCCAGCCAGTCCGTCGTGTCTTGCTGCGGCGCCAGGTTAAGTCGGATTGGCGTGCCCGGCGCCCAATAGCTCGATATTTGCAGTACGCCGGGGCCGCTCAACCCACGGTGGGTGAACAGCAGGTCTTCGGCAAAGCTCACTCGCCCCTTCTTGCTGCCGGTCTCAATGCGCACCGGCAGCGCCAGGCCGGCCAGTTCGGCATAGGGTGCCCAGGCCGCGGCGTCGAAGGTGAGTGGCACCAGCGCGGGGCGTGGCTCGATCACCGGCAGCTCAAACTGACGGGCAATGCGGTAGCCCAGGTCACTGGCGCCAATTTTGGGGATGGACAGGCCGCCAGTTGCCACCACCACCGCCTCGGCCTGCACCTGGCCGCGATCGCTACTAATTTCATAGCTGCCTCGGCTACTCCCACAAGGGCTGGTGCCCGAAAAGGCAATGGACTGCATACGGCAGGGCTGCCAGCGGGTGACGCCTCCCGCATCGCATTCGGCCAGCAGCAGGCGGATGACGTCTTCGGCCGAGTGGTCGCAAAACAGCTGGCCACGGTGCTTTTCATGCCAGGCCACGCCGTGTTTTTGCAGCAGGGTGATGAAGTCTTGCGGCGTGTAGCGCGCCAGGGCTGAGCGGCAAAAATTGGGGTTATCGCCTAGAAAGTTGCTGGCGCTGGTGTCGCGGTTGGTGAAGTTGCAGCGCCCGCCGCCGGAGATGCGGATTTTTTCGGCTACTTTTTCACTGTGGTCGATGATCAGCACCTTCAGGCCCAACTGGCCGGCCACGCCGGCGCAAAACAGCCCGGCCGCACCGGCGCCGATGATCACCACGTCAAAACTCTGCATGGCGGCAGTGTAGTGCGGTGCTTTTGTTGAGTGCGAAAATCGTCAGCACCGAACTCACCGGAGCGCTCAATGCTGCTGACCAACCCACACCTTGTGCGTTGTGCTTACCCCGCACCTCTGCAGCAATTGCTGAACGTCGATACAGCCCAAGAGAGCAGGCGCTGGCTCAGCGGTTGGCGCTCTCAGTTCAGCGGGCCTTCGCCGGTGTGGGCGCTGCCAGGCCTGGCCCGGCAAATGGGTGTGGCGCACATTGACCTCAAAGATGAATCGAGCCGTTCGCCCCTGGGCAGTTTCAAGGTGCTGGGCGCCCCGGTAGCACTGTTGCGCTTGATCCTGCGTCACTGGCCTGAATCAGGTTTTTCGCCGGCCGATTTGCTGGCGGGCCGTCATGCAGCTCAACTCAAAGACTGGGTGGTGATCAGCGCCACCGATGGCAACCACGGCCGGGCACTGGCGGCGGCGGCGCAGAGCGTCGGCTGCCGATGCGTCATCGTGCTGCATGCCCAGGTCAGTCCCGAGCGCGAAGCGCCTATCGCCGCCCTGGGCGCCGAGATCGTGCGCATCGCCGGCAATTACGACGCGTCGGTGCATGAGGCGGCTCGGCTGGCGGCAGTGAATGGCTGGCAGGTGGTGTCCGACACCTCCTACCCCGGCTACGAGGACGTGCCGCGCGATGTGATGCAGGGCTACGCCATCATTGCCGACGAGCTCTGGCCAGCGGACCAGGCTCATGCCCAGACCCCGGACCCGGGCTACAGCCACGTGATGCTGCAGGGTGGTGTGGGCGGATTTGCCGCCGGTGTGCTGAGCTACTTTTGGGAGCGGCTGGGCGCGCAGCGGCCGGTGGTGGTGGTGGTGGAGCCGCAGCAGGCCGACTGCCTGTACCAAAGCGCACTGCAGGGTCAGGCTGCCGCCACAGCGGGCACGGTCGATTCGGTGATGGCCGGGCTGGCTTGCGGCGAGGCGTCACCCCTGGCCTGGCGCTTCCTGCAGCCGGGCGTTGACTTCTTCATGACCGTCTCGGACGAGGCGGCGGTGAAGGCCATAGGCGTGCTGGCGCGCGGTGATGCGGGCGATCCGGTGCTCAGCGGCGAGTCGGGTGCCGCTGGGCTGGCCGGTTTGCAGGCGCTGGCGGCCTCTGCGGCTTGGCGTGATCAGGTCGGGCTTGAGGCCTCATCCCGCGTATTGCTGATCAGTACCGAGGGCGCTACGGCCCCGGCGCTTTATGCCGAGCTGGCTGGGTGCTCTGCTGAGCAAGTGCTGCAGGCGCAGGCGGACTGGCTGACCCGATGAGGCTCAGGCGGCGCGGGTCTGTGCCCCGGCCACGGCCAGCAAACCCTGCAGCACATCGCCCACCACGATCACGCTGGGGCTCCCCAGCTTTTCAGCCGTCAGGGTGTGGTGCAACTCCGCCAGCGTGCACACCGCGTGGCGTTGCTCCGGCAGGCTGGCGTGCTGGATGATGGCCACCGGCGTCTGGCTTGGCAGCCCTTGCAGCAGCGCCTGCTGAATCCGGGCCGCACCGCTGACCCCCATGTAGATCACCAGGGTCAGGCGGGCTTGGCGGGCCGTGGCCGCCAGCGCCGGCCAGTCGGTGCCAGCGTCGCCGGGTTTGGCGTGGCCCGTCACGAACACCACGCCGTGGGCGTGCTCGCGGTGCGTCAGCGGCACGCCCAGTGCTGTCACGGCCGCCAGTCCGGCGGTGATGCCGTTGACCACGCCCACAGGGATGCCGGCAGCCTGCAGATGGGCCATCTCTTCACCGCCACGGCCGAAAATGAAGGGGTCGCCGCCCTTGAGCCGCACCACCCGCTCGCCGTCCTGCACCGCGCTGACCATCAACTTTTCAATGAAGGCCTGCGGTGTTGACTGGCAGCCGCCGCGCTTGCCCACGTACACCACACGGGCGCTGGGGGCGGCATAAGCCACGATGGCGTCGCTGACCAGGTCATCCACCAGCAGCAGGGTGGCGTCCTGAATCGCCTTGAGCGCCTTGAGTGTCAGCAATTCTGGGTCCCCCGGGCCGGCGCCAACCAGGGTGCAAGTGCCCATCGGGCGGGGAGGGCTGGTAAGGGTACTCATGGCGTCCTTGACGAAGGCGGTGTTCGGGCCAGCCGCACCAAGTGGCTGACCTGAAGGGCAATGGGTTCGGGCACCGGCCGCTCGCCACTCAGCACCGATTCGATCCAGCGGCCGGTGCTGGCCGCGTCGGGGGCCGGCAGGTCCGGCAGTCGGGCCAAGGGGCCGGTCTGCGCCTCTTGAATGCGCTGCACCTGGCCGTCGACAAATGCATCCATCGCGGGCGTGCGACGCGGGTCGGCCACCGGCTCGCCTTCGGTGCCGCGCAGCAGCAGGGCGCTGGCCTGCACCAGTTGCAGGGTGGCGGCCATCGATTCGGCGTACTCCGGGTGGGTGTAGCTGCCCACCACAAGTGCCGGGTGACTGCAGGGGTTCATGAGCTTCACCAAGCTGTGTGCCGGGTTGCGCAAACCCACCACCCGGCGCACGTCCAGCAGGCGAGCCAGCCCGGGGCACAGCAGGCCGGTAGGCACAAATCGGACGCTGCCAATTGCTATCGGTTCTATAGCTAACTCTGCCCTGATACCAAGGGTTTCGAGCACTTTTTGTGTGGAAGTCCGGCTGGTTTCAGTGGCCATGCCATGCACCAGCACAGCCAGCCCCTCGCGCGCCAGCAGCAGGGCCAGCAGGGGGGTGAGTACCGGCAACTTGCGGGCGCCGTTGTAGCTGGGCAGTACCACGCTGGGCTGGTCGGCGTTAGGCACCAGTTGCATGCGCTGGCGTGTGGCGTCCAGAAAACCGGCCATTTCCTGCGCCGTCTCACCTTTGATTCGCATGGCTAGGCAGAACGCGCCCACCTCCAGGTCAGTCACCGCACCGTCCAGCACCTGGCCCATCAGGTCAGCCGCCTGCTCGCGATTCAGCGCGCGGGCGCCTTCCTTACCTCGGCCGATCTCCTTGATGTAGTTGGCTATGCCCATGGACAGATTCTCTCTCTGGCTTGATGACTGGGGGCTATGAGCTTATGTTGGAGGCCGATCCCCTAAACTCACCGGCTATGTTGAACAATGCCCTGGTGCTCGGGATCGAGTCGTCCTGTGACGAAACAGGGGTGGCCTTGGTCCAGGTGCACGGTGAGCAGACGCCAGTGCTGCTGGCGCAGGCACTGCACAGCCAAATCGAGATGCACCAAGCCTATGGCGGCGTGGTGCCTGAGCTGGCCAGCCGCGACCACATTCGCCGGGTGCTGCCGCTTGGGGCCCAGGTCCTGGCGCAGGCCGGGCGCACGCTCGCCGAGGTGGATGTGGTCGCCTTCACCCGGGGGCCTGGTCTCGCCGGGGCCTTGCTGGTGGGGGCTGGCGTGGCCTGCGCCTTGGGGGCAGCACTGGGCAAACCGGTGCTAGGCGTGCACCACCTGGAGGGGCATCTGTTGTCACCGTTTTTGAGCGCCGACCCGCCCAGCTTTCCCTTTGTGGCCTTGCTGGTATCTGGCGGCCACACCCAGTTGATGCGGGTCGAAGGGGTGGGTCGTTACAGCCTGCTGGGTGAAACCATTGACGACGCAGCCGGCGAAGCGTTCGACAAATCAGCCAAGTTGCTCGGTCTGGATTACCCGGGCGGGCCGGCCTTGTCGCGCCTGGCTGAAGCTGGCAACCCGTCGGCGTTCAAGCTGCCGCGGCCCCTGTTGAATCAGCCCAACCTGGATTTTTCATTTGCTGGCCTCAAGACCGCGGTGATGGTGCAGGCCAAGCGCCTGGCCGCTGAACATGCTGGCACGGTAGCTGAACTGCCGCCGCAAGTGCTGGCTGATCTGGCCGCCTCGACCGAGGCCGCGATTGTGGAGGTGCTGGTGAAAAAATCTCTTGCCGCCTTGGCTCAAACCGGCTTGGACCGGCTGGTGGTGGCCGGCGGCGTGGGCGCCAACCGCCACTTGCGCGAGCAACTCAACCAGGCCTGCCAGCGCCGGGGCGTGCGGGTGCATTACCCCGAGCTGCACCTTTGCACGGACAACGGCGCCATGATTGCCATGGCTGCTGCGATGCGGCTTCAGTCTGGCGTGCAGACCGCCAGCCGGGTCTACGCTTTTGACGTGAAACCGCGCTGGCCGCTCGATGCCCTTTGAGCAAGGCGCTGGGCCTTAGTTGACCGCCAGCTCGGTGACGCGGCTCACTGGTATCTGCTTGGCCAGTTTGAGCGTCAGCACGCCGTTCTCCAGGCGGGCTTCGCTGCCGGCCACATCGATGTCTTGTGGCAACTCATAGGCTGCCTTGTAGGCGCGGGATGCACCTTCCTTGCTGTTCAGGCGGACGATGCTGCCCTCAATGCCGATGCTCAATTGGTCTTTCCCTGGCTGGTGACAGCGCTCTGCTGGCGGCCGGCGAGTTGGGCCTGATTCAGAAAACGTTCGAGCGAGAGGCCGGCTGGCGAATAGATCTGGCGACGCAAGCTTGCGGGGGTGGTAGCAAAAAACATGATGTGGCTCCTAGTACACTGAGCGGGGTTCGACATGAACCATCGCATGCACTGAACGTGTGAATGAAGCGACCGTTTTCAAGAGAAATTTCCACATGTTTATTATTTGCGACAGGGTCTTGAAATGGCTGCTGCTGTCGCTACTTGTCCCGACCCTGGTGCTGGCGCAAACCATTGCGGCGCCGCCACCGATCAAGCTGGCCTTGATTGAAACCCTGAGTGGGCCGTTCGCCAACACCGGCGAGGCGGTCTTTCGCAATCTTTTGTGGGCAGTGGAGAGGGTCAATGCACGCGGTGGCGTCAGACTGCGAGATGGCAGTGGCGCGCGACTGCTCAGCCTGCAACGGCACGACAATAAGGGTCAGAACGAAGAGGCCCTGTCGGTTCTCAAGGCCGCTATTGACGACGGCGCCGCTTATGTATTGCAAGGCAACTCATCATCGACGGCAGCAGCACTGCTGGATGCCATCAACAAGCACAACGAGCGCGAACCGGCGCGCCGTGTGCTGTTCCTCAACTACTCGGCGGTGGACCCGGTGCTGACCAACGAAAAGTGCAGTTTTTGGCACTTTCGGTTTGATGCCCACGCCGACATGCGTATGGCTGCTCTGATGGCGGTGCTCAAGGACGACTTGGGCCTGCGCAGCGTTTATATCCTGGGACAGGACTACAGCTTTGGTCAGGCGGTGGCGCGCGATGCCCGGCGCCAATTGGGCCTGCTGAGGCCCGACGTTCAGATCGTGGGTGACGAGCTGCACCCCATGGGCCGGGTCAAGGATTTTTCGCCCTACATCGCCAAAATCAAAGCCAGCGGTGCCCAGGCGGTCATCACCGGCAATTTCGGTAATGACCTGACGCTCTTGGTCAAGTCGGCACGGGAGCTTGGCTTTGACGGCCGTTTCTACACGTTCTACGGCAACGCGCTGGGCGCGCCGGCAGCCATCGGCGAGTCAGGTATCGGCCGCGTGATGGCTGTGGCCGACTGGTTGCCCAATGTGCCTGGCCCGCAGAGTGAAGCTTTTTACCAGGCGTTTCGGCAGCGGTTTACTCAGCCTGCCGATGACTATGTTCACCTGCGCATGCAATTGATGGCGGAGGCGCTGGTCCAGGCCATCGAGCAGGCCGGTACGCTGCAGCCCGTGGCGGTGGCCAAGCAACTCGAACAGGCTAGGGTCACCTTGGCCGGGCAAACTGGCACCATGCGGGCGTCCGACCATCAGTTCCAGCAGCCCTTGGTGGTGGGTGTGATGGAGCGTCAGGGTAATGCCGGCGTGAAATTTGATGTCGAGGGCTCAGGTTTTGGGTTTCGCGTCGTCAAGACCCTCACCGCCGCAGAAGCCGAATTGCCCACGCGTTGCAACATGCAGCGTCCGGGCTGACCCTTTATTTTCAGGAGCGATTCATGCGTCAAGTCATTCTCAATCTTGCTGAAAGCCGTATCCGCGAGGTCGCCAACGCTGGTATGGGGCGTAGCGATGTGCTGGCGTTCTGGTTTGGTGAAAGCGATGAGGTCACGCCCGACGTCATTCGCCAGGCAGCAATTGCCTCCCTGCAAAAGGGTGAGACTTTTTATTCTCAGAACTTGGGGCTGCCCGAGTTGCGGCATGCGGTGGCTGAGTACATGAGCGCGCTCCATGGCCCGATCTGGCTGGATCGGCTGGCCATCACCAGCGGCGGGGTCAATGCCTTGATGTTGGCGGTACAACAGCTGGTCGATGCCGGTGATGAGGTGGTGGCGGTAACGCCGGTCTGGCCTAATTTGACGGCCCAGCCCGCCATCATGGGTGCGCACCTGCGTTGTGTGCCCCTGACGCCTAGGGATGGGCAATGGCAGCTCGATATAGGCGCTCTGCTCTCAGCCGTGACGGCTAAAACCAAAGTGCTGATCGTGAATGCACCCAACAACCCGACGGGTTGGACGCTGACGCGTGAAGAACAGCAGCAGATCCTGGACCATTGCCGCCAGACTGGCACCTGGATACTGGCTGATGAGGTTTACGAGCGGCTTTATTTTGAGCCCAGCGCCAATGGCTGTGCCCCCAGTTTTTTGGATGTTGCTGCGCCCGACGACCGGCTGGTGGTGGTGCACAGCTTCTCCAAGAGCTTTTTGATGACGGGCTGGCGTCTGGGCTGGTTGGTGATGCCCCCAGACATGACGCCTCAGATCAGCAAGCTGATCGAGTTCAACACCTCCTGCGCCAGCGTTTTCACCCAACGGGCGGGCATCGCCGCACTGCACCACACCCATGAGATCACCCCCTCGGTGGTGGCGCACCTCAAGCTTTGCCGCGACACCCTCATCCCCTTGCTGCAGGCAGTGCCTGGGGTTCAGGTGGCGCCTGCGCGTGGCGGTATGTATGCATTTTTCAAGTTGGCGGGGCATCCGGACTCGCTGCAGACGGCGAAGCGGCTGGTCCTTGAGGCAGGGCTTGGCCTTGCCCCAGGCGAGGCTTTTGCGCCTGAGGCGCAGGGCTGGCTGCGCTGGTGTTTTGCCTCGCGTGACCTGCAGCGCTTGGTACAGGGTGTAGACCGCCTGCAGCGCTGGCTCGCCGCCCAGCCTTGAGGAGCGGGGGCGTCTGGGTCGGGTGTGCTGGGTCGCTTCAGCTATACTCCAAAGGCTTTGCGCAATGCATAAGGTCTGCGCAAGTAAACGACCAATCGGATGATGAACGCCTGAGTTAGCTCTGCTGCTCAGGCGTTTTTTACTTCGGAGAAGGCGAAATCAGAGCGAAGCTGTGTCATTCCATCGAAATTTGAGCCCATCGGCCCGGTTTTCTCTGGAATGGCATCGTGTTCTGTCAGGCTGTATCCGGGCTCGGGCGAGGTGGCCTGCACCTCCCGCATTGTGATCAGGAGATATCAATATGAGCATGTTCAATAAAGTGACCAAGACATTCCAGTGGGGCCAGAACACGGTCATTATGGAAACCGGTGAAATCGCCCGCCAATCTGGGGGTGCTGTGATGGTGAATATCGAAGGCACTGTGGTGCTGGCGACGGTGGTCGCGTCCAAGAACGCCAAGCCCGGTCAGGATTTCTTCCCCCTGACTGTGGATTACCTGGAAAAAACCTACGCTGCCGGCAAGATTCCGGGCAGCTTTTTCAAACGCGAAGGTCGCCCCAGCGAGTTTGAGACCCTCACCAGCCGTCTGATCGACCGCCCGATTCGCCCGCTATTCCCCGAAGGCTTCTTCAACGAAGTGCAGGTGGTGGTGCATACCCTGTCGCTGAACCCGGAAGTCGATGCAGACATCGCCGCCCTGATCGCCACCAGCGCTGCCCTGTCTATCAGCGGTATTCCATTCACCGGCCCGATTGGTGCCGCTCGTGTTGGCTATATCAACGGCGAGTACGTGCTCAACCCGGGCCAAACGGCGCGCAAGGGCTCCATCATGGACTTGGTCGTGGCTGGTACCGAAGCCGCAGTGCTGATGGTGGAGTCTGAAGCCCAGCAACTCAGCGAAGAGATCATGCTCGGCGCCGTGGTGTTCGGTCATGAGCAGGGCAACATTGCCATCAACGCCATCCACGATCTGGTTCGCGATGCCGGCAAGCCACTGTGGGACTGGTCGGCTCCCGCCAAGGACGAGCCTTTGATTGCCCGCGTGAATGCGCTGGCAGAAGAGCGCTTGCGCGCGGCTTATCAAATTCGCAATAAGCAGTCCCGTACCCACGCCTGCCGTGAAGCCTATGCTGTGGTCATGGCTGACTTGAAGGCCGACGGCGTGGCCTTTGACGGCGTCAAGGTCGAGGGCATGCTGTTTGACATCGAAGCCCGCATTGTTCGTAGCCAAATTCTGGCCGGCGAGCCGCGCATTGATGGTCGCGACACCCGCACCGTACGCCCGATCGAAATTCGCAACGGCGTACTGCCACGCACCCATGGCTCAGCCCTGTTCACCCGTGGTGAGACCCAAGCGCTGGTGGTGACAACGCTCGGCACCGAGCGCGACGCCCAGCGCATTGATGCACTGGCTGGTGAGTATGAAGACCGCTTCATGCTGCACTACAACATGCCTCCGTTCGCCACTGGCGAGACCGGCCGCGTCGGCACACCGAAGCGCCGCGAAATCGGCCACGGACGTCTGGCCAAGCGCGCCCTCGTGGCCTGCCTGCCGAACAAAGAAGACTTTCCCTACACCATGCGCGTCGTCAGCGAAATCACTGAGTCCAATGGCTCTTCGTCGATGGCTTCGGTCTGCGGCGGTTGCCTGTCCTTGATGGACGCTGGTGTTCCCATGAAAGCGCACGTGGCGGGTATCGCCATGGGCCTGATCAAGGATGGCAACCGTTTTGCGGTGCTGACTGACATTCTGGGCGATGAAGATCACCTCGGCGATATGGACTTCAAGGTCGCAGGCACCACCAACGGCATCACAGCCTTGCAGATGGACATCAAGATCCAGGGCATTACCCGCGAGATCATGCAAGTTGCTCTGGCGCAGGCCAAGGAAGCCCGCATGCACATCCTGGGCAAGATGCAAGAAGCCATGAGCGAAGCCAAGACCGAAGTGTCCAACTTCGCGCCACGCTTGTTCACCATGAAGATCAACCCGGACAAAATTCGTGACGTGATCGGTAAAGGCGGCTCGGTGATTCGTGCGCTGACCGAAGAAACCGGCACCCAGATCAACATCGAGGAAGACGGCACCATCACCATCGCCTCGGCCGATCCGGCCAAGGCCGAAGAAGCCAAGCGCCGCATCGAGCAGATCACAGCCGAGGTTGAAATCGGCAAGATCTACGAGGGCCCGGTCACCAAGATTCTTGATTTCGGCGCACTGATCAACTTGTTGCCCGGCAAAGACGGTCTGCTGCACATCAGCCAGATCGCCCACGAACGTGTCGAAAAAGTCACCGACTACCTGTCCGAGGGCCAGATTGTCAAGGTCAAAGTCATGGAAACCGACGAAAAAGGCCGCATCAAGCTGTCGATGAAGGTGCTGCTGGATCGCCCGACCCAGCACGGCGACCACGCTTGAGTGGCAATTGGTTTGATATGACAACGATAGCGCCTGGTTCAAGTGGGACAGGGGCTATCGGCTGATATGACCATGAAAGCTGTTGAGATATCGGTCTATGGCCCGCCTTCGGTGCTGCAGTTGGCTGAGCGGCCTATGCCGGTTGCGGGCGCAGGTGAAGTTCTGATCCACGTGGCAGCCAGCGGCGTGAACCGGCCTGACGTTTTACAGCGGACCGGCCTGTATCCTGTGCCGCCTGGGGCTTCTGATATCCCGGGCCTGGAGCTGGCTGGTGTCATTGTCCAGGGCGACGCCCAGGCCATGGCGCAGGCTGGGCTGGCGATCGGTGATCGGGTCTGTGCCCTTGTGGCTGGCGGTGGCTATGCCGAGTACTGTGTCGCGCCTGTGCAGCAGTGCCTGCCGGTGCCCAAGGGGTTGAGCGACATCGAGGCCGCATCTCTGCCGGAAACCTTCTTTACGGTGTGGAGCAATGTGTTTGACCGCGCTCGTTTGCAGCCAGGCGAACGCATCCTGATCCAGGGCGGCTCCAGCGGCATTGGCGTGACAGCAATCCAAATGGCCAAAGCCTTTGGCGCGCATGTGCTGGTCACAGCCGGTAGCGATGCCAAATGCCAGGCCTGCCTAGCCTTTGGTGCTGACTATGCCATCAACTACCGCAGTCATGATTTTCAGCAGGAAACGATGCGTCTGACCAACGGCACTGGCGTCGACGTTATTTTGGACATGGTGGCTGGCACCTATGTCGCCAAAGAAATCGAATGCCTGAGTGAAGATGGTCGATTGGTCATGATCGCTGTCCAAGGTGGCGTCAAGTGTGAATTCAACGCTGGCGGTGGCCTTCAAGGCGGCCATAGCCATGGCGCTTCGTGACAAGGTTTGGCCCTTGATCGAGCAGGGCCGTATCAAGCCGGTGATTCACAGCACTTTCCCTGCTGCCGAAGCGGCGCGTGCACATGAGCTGATGGAGTCCAACCAGCACATCGGAAAGATCGTGCTGACCTGGGGTGCCGCATGAAGAAAAAGCTGATTGCTGGCAACTGGAAGATGAATGGCTGTTTGAGTGCGAACGAGGCCTTGATCCACGCACTGCGTTCGGGGCTGCCAGCGACGGTGGCCTGCCAAGTGACGCTATGCGTCCCCTCTGTCTATCTGGCCCAAGTTCAAAGCCTGCTGACGGGTAGTGGATTCGAGCTAGGGGCGCAGGACATGTCGGCCTACGAGGGCGGCGCCCACACAGGGGAAGTATCGGCTGCCATGCTGCGCGACTATGGTGTGCGCTATTGCCTGGTGGGCCATTCGGAACGGCGGCAACACCACGGCGAAACCGATGCTATGGTCGCATTGAAGGCGCAGCGGGCGCTGGCTTGCGGCATCACGCCCATCGTGTGCGTGGGCGAGACCTTGGCTGAGCGCGAGGCGGGTGCCACGGAAGCGGTTGTCAAGCGTCAACTTGCTGCAGTGATCCATGTTAACGGGCACTGCATCAGCGAAATTGTGGTCGCGTACGAGCCTGTCTGGGCTATAGGCACGGGCAAGACCGCCAGTGCCGCACAGGCCCAGGGAGTGCATGCCCTGTTACGCGCGCAACTCAAGGCGGCCTCCTCGCAGGCTGACCGCGTGGCCATTTTGTATGGCGGCAGCATGAACGCCGCTAATGCGGCTGAGTTGCTGGCGCAGCCCGATGTCGATGGCGGCCTGATCGGCGGCGCCTCGCTCAAGGCACCAGACTTTTTGTCAATCATCGCTGCAGCGGGCTAAAGCCATGCTGCAAAGCTATCTTTTCCGGAGTAATTCATGAGTATCTTGTTGACGATTCTTCTCGCTGTTCAAATGCTGTCGGCGGTGGCCATGATGGGCCTGATCCTGATGCAACATGGCAAGGGTGCAGACATGGGCGCTGCCTTCGGCAGTGGTGGTTCGGGCAGCCTTTTTGGGGCTACAGGCAGCGCTAACTTTCTGTCCCGCAGTACGGCCGTCCTGGCGACCATCTTCTTTGTCTGCACCTTGTTGTTGGCCTATTTCGGCATGGCCCGGCCAGCCGCACCTACAGGCAGTGTGCTGCAAGGGGCTAGCATTGCAGCGCCTGCCACCGTGGCGTCTGCACCGGCGGTGCCAGCCTCGGGCGCAGCCCAGATTCCATCGAAGTAATGCCTTTGAAATACCCTTTTGACGTTCAGGAAACAAGCCGTTTTCAGGGTAAACTCTACTTGTTTTCGGAGAGCAATTCGCCATGTGGCGCCTCATGCCATCCGGACTCTTGAAAGCCGCCGTCGTGGTGAAATTGGTAGACACGCTATCTTGAGGGGGTAGTGGCGAAAGCTGTGCGAGTTCGAGTCTCGCCGACGGCACCAGATAAGGTGTCGGCATTGTGCCCCAGGTTTTGGGCTATGTGCTCGGACCGAATCGGCCTGATCCAGCCAAAAATTCTCCCTATGAATGCGGCTTTGAAGCCTTCGAAGACGCACGCATGAAATTCGATGTCCGCTACTACCTGGTGGCCATCCTGTTCATCTTGTTCGACCTTGAGATCGCCTTCTTGTTTCCATGGGCAGTGTCGCTCAAGGACATTGGTAGTCTTGGCTTCTGGTCGGTCATGGTTTTTCTGAGCATTCTGGTCGTGGGCTTTGTCTATGAGTGGAAAAAAGGTGCCCTTGACTGGGAATAAGCGGGGAACATGCAATGATCGAAGGCGTACTGAAGGAAGGCTTTGTCACCACCAGCTATGACTCGGTGATGAACTGGGCTAAGACGGGTTCGGTGTGGCCCATGACCTTCGGGTTGGCCTGCTGTGCTGTCGAGATGATGCACGCAGCAGCAGCGCGTTACGATATCAGTCGGTTTGGCGCGGAAGTGTTTCGTGCCAGCCCGCGGCAGTCTGATCTGATGATTGTTGCCGGCACCCTGTGTAACAAAATGGCCCCCGCACTGCGCAAGGTTTACGACCAAATGTCGGAGCCTCGCTGGGTTATCAGCATGGGTTCATGCGCCAATGGTGGCGGGTACTACCACTACAGCTACTCGGTCGTTCGGGGCTGCGACCGCATCGTGCCGGTCGACGTCTATGTGCCGGGTTGCCCGCCGACCGCTGAGGCTTTGCTCTACGGCATCATGCAACTGCAGCAGAAAATCCGGCGCACCCAAACCATTGCCCGAGCCTGAGGGACTGCGATGACTGTTTATGCTGTGAGTCCCGAGGCGTTACAAGCTGTTGTGGCGGCTGCGTTGGGTGACAAAGTGCTGAAGATTGGCGTCGCCCGCGGCGAGTTGAGTGTGGACGTCGATGCGGCTGTACTGCGCCAGGTGGCTCTGACACTGCGTGATGCGCCGGGTTGTCAGTTCGAGCAGCTGATTGACCTCTGTGGTGTTGACTATTCTGATTACAAGGGCGTTGGCCGGGACGGCCCGCGCTTCAGCGTGGTGCTTCATTTGTTGTCTGTCAGTTTGAACCAGCGCCTGCGCGTTCGGGTCGCCGCACCTGATGACGACCTGCCTATGCTGCCGTCGGTCACTGCGATCTGGAGCTCGGCCAACTGGTTCGAGCGCGAGGCGTTTGACCTGTTTGGCATCGTCTTCGAGGGGCATGATGACCTGCGCCGTATCCTCACCGACTATGGTTTTATCGGGCATCCGTTCCGCAAAGATTTTCCCCTGAGTGGCCATGTCGAAATGCGCTACGACGCGGAGAACCGGCGAGTGGTTTATCAGCCCGTCACCATCGAGCCACGTGAAATCACACCGCGCATCATCCGGGAAGACAACTACGGAGGCCTGCACTAGGCGGTATGCGTCATGGCTGACATAAAAAACTACACGCTCAATTTTGGGCCTCAGCATCCGGCAGCCCATGGCGTGCTGCGCCTGGTGCTGGAGCTCGATGGCGAGGTCATCCAACGCGCCGATCCGCACATTGGCCTGCTGCACCGCGCTACGGAAAAGCTCGCCGAAAGCAAGACCTTCATCCAGTCGCTGCCCTATATGGACCGGCTCGATTACGTCTCAATGATGTGCAATGAGCACGCCTATTGCCTCGCTATTGAAAAGCTGATGGGTATCGAGGTGCCGGTGCGGGCGCAGTACATCCGCGTCATGTTTTCCGAGATCACCCGCCTGCTCAATCATCTGATGTGGTTGGGCTCCCATGGCAATGACTGTGGGAGCTCAACTATTCTGATCTACGCCTTTCGTGAGCGTGAAGACCTCTTTGACATGTACGAAGCCGTCAGTGGCGCGCGCATGCATGCCGCCTACTTCCGTCCGGGCGGTGTCTACCGCGACCTGCCCGACAGCATGCCGCAGTACAAGGCCAACAAGATCCGGAACGCCCGTGGCATTGCCCAGCTGAACAGCAACCGGCAAGGCTCCTTGCTGGACTTTATCGACGACTTCACCCAGCGCTTCCCGACCTATCTCGGCGAGTACCACACACTGCTGACCGAGAACCGGATCTGGAAGCAGCGCACGGTCGGTATCGGCGTGGTCACACCGGAGCGGGCCCTCAACCTGGGCTTCACCGGGCCCATGCTGCGCGGTTCTGGCATTGCCTGGGATCTGCGTAAAAAGCAACCCTACGATGTCTATGACCGTATGGACTTTGATATTCCCGTGGGTGCCACCGGAGATTGCTACGACCGCTACCTGGTGCGCATGGAGGAGATGAAGCAGTCCAACCGCATCATCAAGCAGTGTGTCGATTGGCTTCGCGCCAACCCCGGACCGGTGATCACCGACAACCACAAAGTGGCGGCGCCTGATCGCGAATCCATGAAGTCCAACATGGAAGAACTCATCCATCACTTCAAGCTCTTTACTGAAGGCTTTCATGTGCCCGAAGGCGAAGCCTATGCTGCGGTCGAGCATCCCAAGGGCGAGTTTGGCATTTACCTTGTCAGCGATGGTGCTAACAAGCCGTATCGCCTCAAGATCCGGCCGCCCGGCTATGTGCATCTGTCCGCACTCAATGAGATGGCTGGCGGACACATGATTGCCGACGCCGTTGCCGTGATCGGCACCATGGATATCGTGTTTGGAGAAATCGACCGATGAGCACAGCAGTTGTTTCAGAGGCAGCGCTGGCGCGGTTTGCGCGTGAAGTCGCCAAGTACCCGCCTGAGCAGAAGCAGTCGGCGGTGATGGCCTGCCTGGCTATCGTGGCCTGCCTGGCTATCGTTCAGCAGGAAAGTGGCTTTGTCAGTGCTGAGAGCGAAAAGGTTGTGGCTGATTACCTTGGCATGGCGCCGATTGCTGTGCGAGAGGTCACCACTTTTTACAATATGTACAACCAGCGCCCGGTGGGCAAGTACAAGCTCAATGTCTGCACCAATTTGCCCTGCCAGTTGCGTGATGGCAGTCGCGCCTTGAAGCACCTCGAGCACAAGCTTGGCGTGCACATGGGCGAGACCACACCAGACGGCCTGTTCACCTTGCAGCAGTCGGAGTGTCTGGGTGCTTGTGCTGACTCGCCGGTGCTGTTGGTTAATGACCGCACGATGTGCAGCTTCATGACCGATGATAAGTTGGACCAATTGGTGGACGGCCTTCGGGCAGCGGAGAAATCATGATGAACGCTGACCAGATTTTGAGCCAGTTCCAAGCCGATGGCGTACAAACTTGCTTTCATGATCGGCATATCAACCCGCAGATTTACGCAGATTTGAATGGCAGCAACTGGCGGCTCGCCGACTACGAGTCACGCGGTGGCTACGCCGCGCTGCGCAAGATTCTCGCGCGCGACGGGGGTGAGGGCCTGACCCAAGACCAGGTGATCGCGACGGTCAAGGAGTCGGCCCTACGTGGTCGTGGCGGCGCCGGTTTTCCAAGCGGACTGAAGTGGAGCTTTATGCCACGGCAGTTTCCGGGTCAAAAGTACCTGGTCTGCAACTCTGATGAAGGTGAGCCAGGTACGTGCAAAGACCGTGACATCCTGCAGTTCAACCCGCATATCGTGATCGAAGGCATGATCATTGCCGCCTATGCCATGGGCATCACGGTCGGCTACAACTACATTCATGGCGAGATCTTCAAAAGCTACGAGCGTTTTGAAGAGGCGCTGGACGAGGCGCGTGCTGCTGGTTTGCTAGGTGACAAGATTTTGGGGAGTACCTTCAATTTTCAGCTGCATGCGACACATGGTTTTGGCGCCTACATTTGCGGCGAAGAGACTGCCCTGCTCGAATCGCTCGAAGGTAAAAAAGGGCAACCGCGCTTCAAGCCCCCGTTTCCTGCCAGTTTCGGTCTTTACGGTAAGCCGACCACCATCAACAACACGGAAACCTTTGCGGCTGTGCCGTGGATCATCCGCAATGGCGGCGCAGCCTACCTGGCCTGTGGCAAGCCCAACAACGGTGGCACCAAAATTTATTCGGTCAGTGGCGATGTGGAACTGCCTGGCAATTACGAGGTGCCCATGGGTACACCGTTTGCCAAACTGTTGGAAATCGCCGGGGGTGTGCGCAGCGGCCGTCAGCTCAAGGCAGTTATTCCGGGCGGCTCGTCCTCGCCCATCCTGCCTGGGTCCGTCATGATGGACCTCACCATGGATTACGATGCCATTGCCAAAGCTGGCTCGATGTTGGGCTCAGGCGCGGTCATTGTGCTAGACGACTCCCGTTGCATGGTCAAGAGCCTGCAGCGTCTAAGCTACTTTTACATGCACGAGTCGTGTGGGCAGTGCACCCCCTGCCGCGAGGGCACAGGTTGGCTGTCGCGCATGGTTGACCGGATCGAAACCGGGCATGGCCGACCATCGGACATGGATTTGCTGAACTCAGTGGCTGACAACATTCAGGGGCGAACCATCTGCGCCCTGGGTGATGCTGCAGCGATGCCCGTGCGCGCCATGATCAAGCACTACCGCCACGAATTTGAATACCACGTAGAGCACAAGACCTGTATGGTCCCAGCCTACGTCTGAGCGAATGCTGCCATGATTGAAATTGAACTCGACGGCAAGAAGGTGGACATTGTTGAAGGCAGCATGATCATGCATGCGGCCGAAAAAACTGGCACCTATATCCCTCATTTCTGCTACCACAAGAAGCTCAGCATTGCAGCCAACTGTCGCATGTGCCTGGTCGATGTGGAGAAAATGCCCAAGCCCATGCCGGCCTGCGCCACGCCAGTGACGCAGGGCATGATCGTGCGCACCAAAAGTGACAAAGCGATCAAGGCACAGCAGTCGGTGATGGAGTTCCTGCTGATCAACCATCCGCTGGATTGTCCGATCTGCGACCAAGGTGGCGAGTGCCAGTTACAAGACCTGGCGGTCGGCTACGGCGGGTCGTCATCCCGCTATGAAGAAGACAAGCGGGTGGTGGCGGTCAAGGATGTGGGGCCGTTGATTTCCATGCAGGAAATGAGCCGCTGCATCCACTGCACCCGCTGCGTGCGCTTTGGCCAGGAAGTGGCCGGCGTGATGGAATTGGGCATGTCGCACCGCGGCGAGCATGCCGAGATTGAAACCTTTGTTGGGCAATCGGTCGATTCTGAGCTGTCGGGCAACATGATTGACATTTGCCCGGTCGGTGCCTTGACCAGCAAGCCCTTCCGTTACAGCGCCCGCACCTGGGAGTTGTCGCGCCGTAAGTCGGTCAGCCCGCATGATTCCACCGGAGCCAATCTGGTGGTGCAGGTGAAAAACAACCGGGTGATGCGCGTGGTGCCTCTTGAAAATGAGGCTGTCAACGAATGCTGGATAGCGGACCGTGACCGTTTTTCTTATGAGGCGCTGAACAGCGATGAGCGCTTGACCAGCCCCATGGTCAAGCAAGGGGGCGTATGGCAGGCAGTGGACTGGCAGACGGCTCTTGAGTATGTGGCTAACGGGTTGACGCAAATCAAAGCCGAGCATGGCGCGAGCAGCCTGGGGGCCTTGTTGAGCCCACACAGCACGCTTGAAGAACTGATGCTGGCCGGCGCGCTGATGCGCGGGCTGGGCAGTCACAACATTGACCATCGCCTGCGTCACGCTGAGTTTGTCCCGGCCGAAGGCGTGCGCCACCTCGGCCTGCCGATTGCTGCCCTGTCTGACTTGCAGCGCGTGCTGGTGGTGGGCTCTAACTTGCGCAAAGACCATCCCCTGTTTGCACAGCGGATTCGTCAAGCCGTGCGCAAGGGTGCCACGGTCAGTGTGCTGACTGATCAGATGCAGGACTGGGCGATGCCCATCGCGCATTCACTGGTGCAACCAGCTAGCCATTGGGCCCAGGGTTTGGCGGATGTCGCAGCTGCCTTGGCCGCCGAAAAGGGCGTCAACCCGCCGCTGGGGTCTGGCCAAATCACTGAGACGGCCCGCGCCATCGCGTTGTCACTGTTGGGTGGTGAGCGCAAGGCAGTGCTGTTGGGTAATGCGGCCGCCCATCACGCCAAGGCGTCCAGCCTGTTGGCGCTGGCCAACTGGATAGCCGACCATAGCGGCGCCACGGTGGGTTATCTCACCGAGGCGGCCAACACGGTGGGGGCGCAGTTTGCCTGTGCCCTGCCTGGCCCCGAAGGACTGAACGCCGCTCAGATGCTTGCCGGCGGTCTGAAAGGGGTGCTGCTGCTGAACACTGAGCCTGAATTTGACTCTGGCGCTGGTTCAGCCGCCGCCGCAACCTTGGGACAGGCCCGCATGGTGGTCACACTGAGCCCGTTCAAGGCCAATATGGCTTTCAGTGACGTGTTGCTGCCCATCGCGCCATTCACTGAAACCTCGGGCACCTTCGTCAATGCCGAGGGGCGGGTGCAGGGCTTCCATGCGGTGGTCAAGCCACTTGGCGAAACCCGGCCAGCTTGGAAGGTCTTGCGAGTGTTGGCCAATGTGCTGGGCCTGCCAGACTTTGACTTTGACTCCTCGCAAGAAGTGCTAAGGCTGGCCCCTGCATTGAGTAAGCCAGGTGTGACGCATATTCCTGTTGATTTGATGAGCAATGCTACCCAAGCAGCGATGGACACCACGCCGGTACCGCACGTGCCGGTCGTGGCTGGCATTTATGCCTTGGACGGCCTTGTGCGCCGGGCCAGCAGCTTGCAAATGACCGCCGATGCCCGGAGTGAAACAGCGGCTCAGGAGGTCGCAGCATGATCGATGCCTTGTTCAATTTTGGTCAGGGCTTGATCTCGGCGCCTTGGTGGGCGTTGGCCGGCTGGCCGGTGGTCTGGACCCTCATGAAAATCGTGGCTGTGGTGCTGCCGCTGATGGGCGCCGTGGCCTACCTGACCTTGTGGGAGCGCAAATTCCTGGGCTGGATGCAAGTGCGCGTGGGCCCTAACCGGGTTGGGCCGCTGGGCCTGCTGCAGCCGATTGCTGACGCGCTGAAGCTGCTGGCCAAGGAAATCCTGGTGCCCACCGCCGCCAGCAAGGGTTTGTTCTTTATTGGCCCTATATTGACCATCATGCCCGCCCTGGCCGCCTGGGTGGTGATTCCATTTGGGCCAGACGTTGCCTTGGCCAACATCAATGCGGGGCTGCTGTTTGTGATGGCCATTACCTCGATGGAAGTTTATGGCGTTGTCATCGCCGGCTGGGCCTCCAACTCCAAGTACTCGTTTCTTGGCGCTCTGCGCGCCTCGGCGCAGATGGTGAGCTACGAGATCGCCATGGGGTTTTGCCTGGTGGTGGTGCTGATGGTGTCAGCCAGCATGAACCTGACCGATATTGTTACCGGCCAGGGTAAAGGCTATTTTGCCCATATGGGGCTCAATTTCCTGTCCTGGAACTGGCTGCCGTTACTGCCTATTTTTGTGGTGTACGTGATCTCGGGTTTGGCTGAGACCAATCGCCACCCCTTCGACGTGGTGG
>RFWA01000700.1 GCA_009922295.1 Betaproteobacteria bacterium | reverse complement strand
CGACACCCAGGTGGTGGAGACGCGCATTTCGGAAGAGGGTGACTTCATACGGCGACGGCGCCAGTGCGCGGCCTGTGACAAGCGCTTCACCACCTACGAGCGGCCAGACGTCAATTTCCCGGCCATCGTCAAAAAAGACGGCCGGCGCATTGACTATGAACGGGCTAAATTAGTCGCATCCATGAACCTGGCGCTGCGCAAGCGCCCGGTCAGCACGGAACAAGTCGACGGTGCGATTGAACGCATTGAAGAAAAGCTGCTCAACCTGGGGCTGCGTGAAGTCGCGTCGACCCGCATTGGCGAACTGGTCATGCGTGAGCTCAAAAAGCTCGACAAAGTTGCCTATGTGCGTTTTGCCAGCGTGTACCGTAGTTTTGAAGACATTGATGAATTCAAGACACTGGTCGATGAGGTGCGGCGCTAGCGCCAGCATTCGGCCACGGTAGGCTGAGTGCCAGAGCGCCCTTTGACGCCAGTATGGGTTAGGGTCAAATCACCGCAGATGTCGGCTCCAATGGGTCTTGCTGTCAGCGTGTAACCGATCAGTGTGGCCGCTACCGTGAGGTTGTAGCGCGGCGATTCAGTTGGCACTGCCTGCAAGCGGGCCGGCAGCGTCGGACTAAGCATTCCCGCCTCATCGGTGGTGTAGCGGCTATTGGCTGCATAAACCCTTTCCATGAACTGCTGCGCCTCAAGCAGCGAAGTGCGCGCGGACGACCGCTGACCACGTTTCACACTTTCCATATAGCTCGGGTAAGCCACCATGGCAAGAATGCCAATGATCGCCAACACAATCATCAGCTCGATCAAGGTGAATCCTGGGGCCACAGCGGCGGTCCGCTGGCGGACCGGCAAAGGGTGTAGGCGCATGGTCTGAGTCCTTTAGGCTGGGTCAGCGGATCGGTGGATTGATGATACGCCGCCAGACACGGTCACGCATCACGCGCGGGCCAATAGTGCTCAAGTCAGGGGTCTCAATAGTCGCTCGCTGCTGGCTGGTGGTGTTTTGAATGCTGATCAAAGTCTTGCAAACTCCGCCGGCGCAGGTCGGGGTTCTGCGGACTACCGCATCATTGCCATCTGCATTGGTACTGTAGCCGGCGACCACAGCATCTGCCACGGTAAAGAGGCCGTCGCCATTGGTGTCAAACATTGGGTAGTCCGGGTTCAAGCCCTGCTCCACCGGAATAAGCAAATTCACGCCCTGCCCGATCGCGGCGTCGCAAACAATGACGTCGCGGGCCGGCACAACCACACTGATCAGTGCCACTTTATTGGTCACCATCTTTGAGGGATAGACCACGCGCATACCAGCAACAGTATTCAGATCGGTGACCCATCCCCGCTTGGTCGCCCAGTTGACCAGCGTACCCGCCAGCGAGTAGAAGGTGGCGCCGCTGGCAGCAGCCACCTGCGACAGGTTGCGCGCTTCCAGCGCGG
>RFWA01000699.1 GCA_009922295.1 Betaproteobacteria bacterium | reverse complement strand
AGCCGCTTGGTCAGTCCCTTTGGTCTTGAGGTGGTTGAGCGCACGCTTGACCAAGGCCATCGATTCACTGTCTACTGCCATGCTTGTTCCCCTGATTTATCTTGCCCAATCCGTTGATCTAGCCACTGATCCATCCGCCTCAAGCCCCACTACCGTGTTCGCGCTCAAACGCCTGCCAAGCTGGCAGCGACTCCGGAAAGTCTGCCGGCAGCTGATTGCCGCCCATAGTGACCCGCGTGGTGCTGTTGAACACATGGGTGTAATCCTTGGCTGGCACGTAATAGAGAAATTTCAGAATCCGCTTTTGGAACACCCAGCGGCCGTCCATCTTGCAGTACTCGTCCTCGTAGCGCATTGCAGACAGACTGACCTCATGGTTGGGACAGGTTTCAGCATGGCTCAGTACCAGACCCGTCGCACGGTCTGGGTTGGTGGGGTCGAAGTTGACGAAATGGTCATGTGTCCAGTGGTAGCCCGGGCCCCGGATCTTGAAAATTCGCACGTACATCGCCAAGATCTCGTCACGACCGTTGGCCGCCAGCAATTTACTGGGAGAGTCCAGAACAGCATCCAACGAAAACAGAGTCTTGAGTCGGTCTATGTCATGCTCGTCACAGGCAATGGCGTAGGCGCTGACCAATTCCGAAATCTCAGCACGCGCCTCCAACATTGAAACGCGTCGCATCAGGTCTTCTAAGTTCACCATGGTAAGTCTCCGTTAGGTTTAAAGTTCTTCCGGCTGCGCGGGCGGATTCTGACTGGCCCCGCTCAACGCAAATTCACGCGTCAATTGCTGCCCCATCGATGGCATGCGCCAGCCACCCAGCGCTTTACGCTCACGCGGCGGCGACAGGTCGACGGTTTTGCCATCAAGAAATACCTGGCTGATCCGGCCGGGCTCGCCCAAAATAGCCACATTCAGCGAGGGGTCGCCATCAACCACCAACAAATCGGCCTTCATCCCGGGCGCCACGACCCCCGTTCGGCCAGCCATTTTCAGAGCGAACGCCCCAGCACCAGTCGCACAATGGATGGCCTCCAAGCTGCTCATGCCGAAGTAGCGCATGAAGACCTCCATCTCCCTGTAATGCCAATGGCCGTAGGGCACCATGGAGAAGCCTGCCTCGCTGCCGGTCAACAGCGGTACCCCAGCGGCGACCAGCCGACGCATGCTTGCCGCCGAATCCGTGATCTCACGCTCGAACAAGGTGATGAGTGCGGGATCGGTCCCGAGCCGATGGCCGTAGTCGACCATATTGGCCTGGAAGGTGAACGCCGGGCAGACCGGTATTTTTCTATCGATCACCAAGTCCAGCGCCTGCTCATCCATGCCGGTGCCATGAAAAATCAGATCAACCCCTGCCTTGGCGGCGCGGTAGGTCGACATGCTGCCTCGGCAATGGCCCATCACCGGCACCCCGAGATCGTGCGCCAGCTCAC
>RFWA01000698.1 GCA_009922295.1 Betaproteobacteria bacterium | reverse complement strand
CGCCTCCCCTGACCGGCGCCTTGTTGATGCTGGGCGCTGGATGCGCCTGGGGTGTCTACTCCCTGCGGGGCAAGGGGGCGGGTGATCCCACCCGGGTGACTGCAGGCAATTTTTTGCTGGCATGCCCGTTGGCTGTTGGGCTGAGCGTTCTGACCGCCAACACCTGGCACTTGGACGCGACCGGCGTGGCCTGCGCCCTGGCGTCTGGCGGGTTGACGTCGGGACTGGGGTACGCAATCTGGTACGCCGTCTTACCGCACCTCAAGGCGATCCATGCCAGCACGGTGCAACTGAGTGTTCCGCCGCTGACAGCCCTCGGCGGCGTGGTGCTGCTGGGCGAGCCCCTGACGCTGCGGCTGGCGCTGGCCAGCGTGGCGATCATCGGGGGCATTGCGCTGGTGCTGCGTGACAAAGCGCCAGCCGGGGGCCGCTAGTCGGCCGGCAGTACCCGGCCAGGTTTAGCCCTGCTCCAGAAAGCGCTGCGCGTCCAGTGCGGCCATGCATCCGGTGCCTGCGCTGGTGATGGCCTGGCGGTAGACGTGGTCTTGCACGTCACCGGCGGCGAACACCCCGGGCACGCTGGTCATCGTGGCAAAGCCCTTGAGCCCGCCCTGGGTGATGATGTAGCCGCCAGCCATCTCGAGTTGGCCCTGGAAGATGTCGGTGTTGGGGGAGTGGCCGATGGCAATAAAGCAGCCTTTGAGGGTGATGTCCTCAGTCACGCCGCTGGCGACGTGTTTCAGGCGGATGCCGGTCACGCCGCTGGCGTCGCCCAGGACCTCGTCCAGGGTTTGAAAAGTCTTGAGCTCGATTTTCCCGGCGGCCACTTTTTCCATTAATTTGTCGATCAGGATGGCTTCGGCTTTGAACTTGTCGCGCCGGTGCACAAGGTAGACCTTGCTGGCAATGTTGGACAGGTAAAGCGCTTCTTCAACCGCGGTGTTGCCGCCGCCGACCACGCAGCAGAGCTCGTTGCGGTAAAAAAAGCCGTCGCAGGTCGCGCAGCCCGATACGCCGCGGCCCATGAATGCGGTTTCCGACGGCAGCCCGAGGTACTTGGCCGAGGCGCCGGTGGCCAGGATCAGCGCGTCGCAGGTGTATTCGCCACTGTCGCCTTTGAGCGTGAAAGGCCGTTTGCTGAAGTCGACAGCGCTGATGTGATCGAACAAGATCTCGGTCTTGAACCGCTCGGCGTGCTCCAGAAAACGTTGCATCAGCTCGGGCCCCTGCACGCCGTGCACGTCGGCGGGCCAGTTGTCCACATCGGTGGTGGTCATCAGTTGGCCGCCCTGGGCGATACCGGTGATCAGCATCGGGCTGAGGTTGGCGCGTGCCGCATAAATGGCCGCGGTGTAGCCGGCCGGTCCAGAGCCCAAAATCAGGACCTTGGCGTGACGTGTGGTGGACATGGTAAAAACCTTTGCAAAAATGAGAATCTGG
>RFWA01000697.1 GCA_009922295.1 Betaproteobacteria bacterium | reverse complement strand
GGCATCGCCACCCCCGCCCCCACAGGCAGACAGCAGGGTTATTGCCAGTGCCGTAGCCCAGCCAGTAGACCATTGCCTGGATCGCCCGACTCGCATTCCTGGGATCCGAACTAAGCCATGAACCCGAGATTAACCGGATAGTCTGACCCACCAAAATTACCGACATTGGGCATGATCAGCCCCAGATCCGAGCCAGGCACCCCGAACCAATTGGCTAGTGTCCCTGCGAACTGGTCGATCGAGGTACTGGGTAGCAGGCTACCGGATCCCACGTGCCACTGGTCCTCAGACGCACCACTGTTCGCAATACTGACGGGCGGGGCGCGCCCGACAAACCGTTGACCCTTGACCGCACCACCGACAACAAAGTGGTGGTTGCCCCAACCGTGGTCAGAGCCGTCGCCGTTGGAGGTCAGCGTCCGTCCGAATTCCGAGCCGGTGAACAGCGTAACCTGCTGGCTTATGCCCAAGGTATCCATGGCGCTCTGAAAAGCCGAGATGCCCGCGCTCATCCAGTCCAAATTGCGGGCCTGTTGGGTGATGAGGTTGTCATGCAGGTCGTAGCCGCCCGGTGCCGTTACATAAAAAACCTGTCGTTTAACCCCCAGCATGTTTCGCGCTGCGATCAATCGCGCCACCACCTTAAGCTGGCTGGCCAAGCTATTTCCTGTAGCCGGGAACTGGCTGTAGGCGGCGTTGGTCTCGGGCTGGGACGCCAGTGCGTCCGAGATTTTGACCCGGGCATCCACTGACCGTTTCGTGACCCGGTTGTATTCGTCCTCCATGGCGTGGCTGCTGCTTTGAGTAATGAGGTTGTCGTAAGCGCTCTTCACCGAACTGGACCCATACATGGTGACCCCGGTCAAACTGCCGGGCACGGACAGCCCTGAAGTGCCGAGCCGCAAAGGCGAGGCCTGTTTGCCCGATAAGAAGAGGGCATTGCCGCTGACCGACATGCAGGTGAACATGGCTTCGGTATTGCCGGACAAAGCCAAGTCGCCCATGCTTCCACCCCAACCCACCGTGGCACCCTCCGGTTTCGAGGACAGCCAAACCGAAGTCTGGTCATTGTGAGAGAACAATTTGGGCGGCTTTGGGTAAAGCACATTGTTGGCGCTCGAATAGCTCGTTCGCGTCAATGGGATAACCAAAGGACCGACGTTCAGCATCACGGCTGCTTTGCCCGCATGAAACAATTGGGCTATGCCCGTCATGGCGGGGTGCAAAGCGTACTGTCGCCCGGCCGGAAGCGCCTGACTGGGCGAGAGCAGGGTAGGCGTCAAGGCGTCCCGGCCCAAGGCGATGCCCCCCGGCGTCCGATCAGGACCACCCTCACGCACCGCGCTGTACAGGTCATAGGATGCCTGGTCATAGGTGACAACGGTATTGGCATAGTCGGAGCCACCGGGCATGAAGACGCACACCAAGGCTTTGTAGTCG
>RFWA01000696.1 GCA_009922295.1 Betaproteobacteria bacterium | reverse complement strand
AACGCCAGCGTGGGAAGCGTGACCGCCACCGCGACAGGGGCAGGCACGGCCTATGCCGTCTACAACGACAACACCACCACGGGCGCCTACGCCAAGGTGGTCAATACAGGAACCATCGCGGCCACCAGCGCTTCAGGCTTTGCCTCCGGCGTTTTCGCCAATACCTATGCCGATGTGGGCAACAGCGCCAACGCCAGCATCAGCGCCACCAGCACTTCTGGCGGGACGTCCGCCGTTTCGGCCAAGACCTATGTCACCGCCACGAATAACGGCTCCATCACAGCGACCACATCGGGCGGGACGGGATCGGCCGCAGCGATCGTCTCCCGCACGACTGCGACGCTGGAGAACTATGGCGCAGTGTCCGCAAGCGCGGCCTCGGGCATCGCCTGGGGCTTTTATGCAGGAACCGACGGGACGCTGAACAACTATGCCCAGGCCAGCATCGCGGCATCGGCCAGTGGGATCAACAATGCCTATGCGGTGAGGGCGGACGCGGGTCTGGCGGCGACCAACGCAGGCGCCATCACGGCCACGCACGCGGGCACAGGCAGTGCCATCGCTATCCAGTCCACCGGCGCCAACACCCTCACCAATACTGGCACCGTGTCTGGAACCAACACCTCCACCGGCGCGGCTGTCGGCGTCAAGTCCGAGGCTTCGGCAACGGCTTCCAACGCGCTTGCCATCTCAGCCTTGGCCCAGGGCGGCGGCAACGCCTATGGCCTCTTTGCTGGCACTGATGCCACGGTGACGGCTAACGCGGGGAGCATCAGCGCTGCTAGCCAAGGCAGCAGCGGTGCAGGCATCGCCTACGCGGTGTACGGGACGAATAACGCCAGCGTCGCCAACAGCGGCACGGTCTTAGCTACCACCGCAGGCACAGGCGAAGCGGCAGGTATCTACGCCCTCAATGGCGATGCCACGCTGACCAACACCGGCACCGCCTCGGTAAGCGCCCAGGCCACCGGCAGCGGCTTGGCCTACGGCATGTACGCCGGTGGCACCGCTACCCTGAGCAATGCGCTGGGCAGCACCCTTAGCGCCACCGCCAGCGGCGGCAATGCCAGCGCCGTGTGGGCTTACACCGCCTCGGTAACCAACCACGGCCAGCTATCGGCCAGCGGTAACAATGCCTATGGCGCACAAACCAATGGCGACATCAGCCTCACCAACGACGGGCAGATCAGCGCCACTGCCAGCGCCGGCAGCGGCTACGGCGTGTACAGCAGCATGGGCCTGGCCACCATCCGCAATAGCGCCACCATCGCGGCAGCCAGCCAAGGCAATGCCTACGGGGTGTCTGCTGACACGGCGGACGTGAGCAACACCGGCTCCATCACGGCCGCCAGCAGCGCAGGGGGCACCAGCTATGGCGTTTGGGGCAGCGTGGTCACCTTGGGCAACACCGGCACGGTATCGGCCAGCAATAGCGCAGGT
>RFWA01000695.1 GCA_009922295.1 Betaproteobacteria bacterium | reverse complement strand
GCAGCCCAAACCGAGCTGCGAGCCGTCCAGCAACAACAGCTGGCAGATCGACTCGGCGAAGCGGCAGCCCATCGGCTGATTGCGCAGATCGAACGAGGTGAGTGGAAGATGCAAATGCGGCTGCAACCGGGCAAGCTAGGGAAGATCGATGTTGAGCTCACCATGCATGCCCGTGGCCTTGAGGCGATGTTTAGCGCCGACAGCGCCCTCACCCGGGAACTGATTGCACAAGGCAGCGCCAGACTCAAAGACACACTGACCCAAGCTGGCATGACAGTTGCTTCAGTCACTGTGAACGGCGATCAAACGCGTCAATCTGGCGGAAATTCGACACCCCAACGGGGTAACCAATCTACCGCTGATGCCCGACCCGTTAAAGCCCGGGCAGAGGTGTCAGCCGCGGTCTCAGAGACATCGTCGACGCGAACTGATAACGGATTAAACATATTGGCATGACAGCACAGCCAGGCAACAATGAAATTGAATCATTACATAGAGGTGTTCCATGGCTAAGACAGCAGCAGCAGCGCCAGCGGCAGCGGCGGGGGATGAAGCCCCCGCAAAGTCCAAGAAACCCATTGTCTTGATCATTGCTGGCGTACTCGCACTGGTCGTCATCATCGCCGGCACCATGGTCGGCACACTGTTTATCACTGGCTTTTTCTCTAAGCCACAGCCGTCGGCTGAACAGCAATTGACTGAAGATGACGGACATGGCGACAAACCGGCTGACGCTCATGGCGCGAAACCGGCTGACGCACATGGTGCGAAACCTGCTGATGCCAAGGGCGATAAAAAGCCGGCTGACGCTCATGGCGCCAAACCAACCGATGCCAAGGGTGACAAAAAGCCGGCTGACGCCCATGGCGCCAAACCAGCCGATGCCAAGGGTGACAAAAAACCAGCTGACGGTCCACCAAAATTGAATAAAAAGTCACCTGACAGCCCTCGCTTTGAGTATACGTATCACCAGCTCAAACGTGACTTCCTGTCCAACCTCATGAGCTCTAAGAAGGTCATGTCGATTCAAATCTCGATCATGACCCGCTACGACGAGCGCGTCTTCGAAAACGTTGACAAGCACGAAGCAGCACTGCGTTCTGTCATCCTGGACGTGTTGCGGCAAACCACCGAGGCGGACTTGGTGAAGCCAGAATTCAGAAAAGATCTGGCCATCAAGCTGCGGGATGCCATCAACTCCTTACTTGAAAAACTCGAAGACTTCGGTGGGATTGAGGAAGTTTTCTTCACATCCTTCGTCGTCCAGTAAACCGAGTAACTGACGCAGCTCATCCATCATGGCCGAAAACCTGCTCTCCGCTGACGAATTCGCAGCACTCGCTGAAGGGGTGGACGATGGGTCGATCGCCGTAGATACCGGCTTTAATACTTCAACACGCTATAAAAAACATGACCTAGCCAGTGAAGACAGCAGCCTCG
>RFWA01000694.1 GCA_009922295.1 Betaproteobacteria bacterium | reverse complement strand
GGTGCTGCGCGCCAAAGCCCGCGCCTTTGACGCCGGCCTGAGTTTTGAGGATGAGGCCGAGGCCGATGATGGCAAGGTCGACACCAGCGAGACCGACCGCGGCAATGCCACGCCGGCGGCACGTGAGTCTGACGAAGAGTCGGCCATCTAAGCCGACCTTAGCCGCCTGATGTCCACCGTTTCCTTGTATGACGCCCGCCCCTTCTTTGAGAAGGCGCTGGCCCACGGGGTGCAGCACGGCCTGCTGGCGCCTGAGCGGCTGGAGGTCCTGTGTGCCGAGGCGCCCAAGGGCATGGTGCAGATTGCGCGCTACTTTGGCAGCGAGTTCTTGCGCCCGGAGCTGGAGCAAGCCCGCGCCCGCTTGGTCAACCTTGTCAGCCTCTACCTGGAGCACAGCAGTGGCGGTGACCTGCGGCTGGCGGCCGAGGCACTGCGCGACCACTCACTGCTGTCACGCTCCAAGGGCGGCTCGGAGATGCTCAAGGCCCTGATTGCAATGCCGCAGAACAGCCACTTTGGCATGAACGAGCGCGGCGGCTTCAGCAAGGAGCACATTCCGCTTTTGGCCAAATGGTCGCTTCGCCCACTGACCGATTACCAGATCGAGCTGGCGCAGCGCAGCCGGGCGGTGCTGGTGCTGGATGCTGCCATCTGGCTGGCGGGCGAACTGGGGCTGGACGCCAGCGAACTGGAAGAGGCCGGCACCGACGCCGAGGCCGTGATCCGCACCGCGCTGCTGCTGGCCACCGCCAAGCGCACTGAGATGCCCGACTGGCCCGCCTTTGCCGCCCTGATCACCGCCCTGCGCAAAGCGCATGGAACGCCCAAGGCCCGGCCCTTGGAAATCGCATTACCCGCCCACCTGCCGGCGCAGTTTTTGCCGGTGGTGGCCGGCCTGCGCCAGACGGTGCAGGGCGATCTGCCCAAAGTTCTGGATGCCACCTTAAGCCCGCGCAAGCTGTTTGACCAGACACCAAGCTTCCTGGGCCGCTACTTCTGGCTGGAAGGCGCCCTGAGCGAGGTGGACCACTTTGACCGCGCCGTCTCAGCCGCCTGGCACAAGGCCACCGCCGGCCATCAGGACGACGGCTCGCTCTTGACGCTGTTTTTGTGTGTGGCGGCCGGGGCCAGCCCCCGCACCCTGCTGACCGAAAAAAGCGCCACCACCCTGCTGCGCAAAATCCGCAAGAGCGGCCTGCAGCCGCCACTGGCCAGCCACTACATTGCCGAACACGCGCCGCAACAGCACCAGCAGGCCTACCAAGCCCTGTGGGACAACTTTTTGGACGAAGCCCTGAATACCCTCACCAGCGACCACGGCTACACCCTGGCCGACGCGCTGGCGCTGCTGCGGCGGGAATGTCACGTCGGCGCGGGTTGACCCTGGCTTGTCCAAAGCATCGACAGGGCTCACTCAGAAGTGGTACTGAACCTTGCTGAAGTCACTGATGGCAAACGC
>RFWA01000693.1 GCA_009922295.1 Betaproteobacteria bacterium | reverse complement strand
GCATGGACTGGCGGGCTAGCGCCAGGGCCTGCTCCCGGGTTCGGACGCCGGTGCGCTTGCCCGCCAGTCCATGCTCCAGCAACACGGAAAACACCACGCTCTGGCCGTGCACCCGGTGCCAGGCTTCGATGGCGTCCACCTGGGCCGGCGAATCCACCAAAAAGTAGGCCTGTAAGCCGGGATAGGTCTGCAAAAGGTTGGAAAGCCCCTGCAAATCGGCCGCCTGCAGCACCTGGTTGACGATGATGAGGCGGGGCACACCGTGCCGCGCGCCCAAGGCGGCCTGATACACCGTGGCAAAGCTGATTCCCCAGGCACCGGCCGCGATCTGGCGTGCGTACAACTCGGGTGACATGGTGGTCTTGCCGTGGGGTGCAATGTCCAACCCACGCTGGGCGCAAAAATCGCGCATCCAGGCCAGGTTGTGCTGCAGTGCAGACTGTTTGAGCACCGCCAGCGGCAGCGGCAAGTCGCCATGCAGCACCCGCCAGCCCTGGGCGCCAACATCGGTCAGGGCCAAAGGAGCGTGGCCAGTGGGAAAACCCTTGAATTCGTGGTTAAGTTGCATGGCGCCCAGTGTAGGGTGTCAGAGGCTCAGCCGTCGGCGTCAGGCCTGCCTTCGGACAGTTGCAGCTCGTTGTCGCGGGCAAAGTTCATGCAAAAGTCCCAGGCCATGACGTCATGGTCCTGCAGGTCACGGTGCACCACGACACAGCTCACCCCATTCAGGCTGGTCGGGGTGCACCATGGCGAATAACCCAAATGGCTGCCCGGCCGCGGCCCACCGGGTCGGAACGAACTCATCACACCGGCCAGCCGCTCCGCCCAGTCGCTCGGCCGAAACGGCTTGCCCTGACAGGTCACCCCATGAATCACGATTTCTTTAGCGGGTGTTGGAACCATCAGGACGGAGTGTGGCGTTGGTCGAGTCGACTTGCTGCAGTGCACAAGAATTCTACTTGCTGTTACAGCAATGGCCCTAGAATTACGCTTCAACGGCCCAACTCACGTTGGGCCGCTTTCATTTGTCGCGAACTTTAGGGAGCCCGAGCCCATGAATGCCACAGCCGCCCACCCAGAGGCCACATCACCCCATGTGATGAACACCTACAACCGCGTGCCCATCGCGCTGTCGCACGGTCAGGGCTGCCGCGTTTGGGATGTCAACGGCAAAGCGTACCTGGATGCGCTGGGCGGCATTGCGGTCAACACACTGGGCCATAACCACGCCAAGCTGGTGCCAGCCCTTCAAGATCAACTGACCAAGCTGATCCACACCTCTAACTACTACCATGTCACCCACCAAGAAACGCTGGCTGCGAAACTGGTTGAGTTGTCGGGCATGAGCAATGTATTTTTCTGCTCCACCGGGTTGGAAGCGAATGAGGCCGCGCTCAAGCTGGCGCGCAAGTTCGGCCATGACAAGGGCATAGAGCGGCCCGAGATCGTGGTGTACGAGAAAGCCTTCCA
>RFWA01000692.1 GCA_009922295.1 Betaproteobacteria bacterium | reverse complement strand
TTGCAGACCAGCTTTAGCGCGCCAAGCCGACAAAGCCGGCGGACTCAAGGTGTCAGCGAAAATCGGTGTCGCCGGCCATGAGCCAGAGGGGATGCTGCAGCACGTCCGGCACCGCCGTGCGACCCCACAGGTTGGTGGGTATAGCAATGTCTGTGGGCTCGACGAGGGGTTCGTCGTGGTTGAACAGTGGCAATAGGTGCTGGCTGAACCAGCCGCGCACGCCAGTCAGGCCCAGAGCGGCAGCCTGCCTGCGCGCAGCAGTGATGGCAAGCGGGATGCCGGCATTTGGACCGATATAGTCTAGCCACTCCAAGTGATCGGTGTGGGCGCGTGTGACCGCCAGGGCGAGCGGCTTACCACTGATTCGGGCACTGACGAGGAGTAGCTGGTAGCTGTGTTGCGGGTGTGCCATATAGCGGTAGCTCAGTCGGTCAGCGTCACGTGTGGGCAGCAGCATGTCAGGCCAACTTGCCAACATGTCGCGCCACAGGCTGCTCATGGCTTGGCGCCGGCGGGCATCCAGCCAGGTGTTGATGACCCGGGTTTTGTGGCCCAATCGTGCCCGGGCTTTGAGCGGTGGCCAGGCCATTTGGTGAATGCGGTCAACCTCGGCATACAAACCGAGCTTGCAGCCCAACTGCAAATGCCGCGCCGACGGAAATCCGAAGGCAAACTGAACCGCTGGATACAACGACTGCATCTTTTCAAAGTAAGCCGAGGCCGCCAAAAACAGGGGGCCGCGCCGGGTCAGGATGCCGCGTTGGTCCGGGTCTACCATGACGTCGCCAATCTGGACCCCCAATACAGCCTCACCGCGGCGCTGAAAGTACCGTGGCATGCCGCCAAAAAACGCGACCAGCCGTTCGCCACGCTGGACAACAATGCCGGTGGTGTCAACACCTAGGTATTTCCAGTGCCAGTGCTGCGCCAGCACGGGCCGATCAAAGGCGCGTTGGAAAAGCGCCAGCGTTGGCACAAGGTCGGTCGTCAAGGCGGTTCGGGCTTGCCAAGCCGTAGCCCCGGTGGCGGGCGCGGGCTCATTCCGGGAAAGCGCCAAGGACTTGACAGGCTCCAGAACGGGGGCCAGTGGGGCCACCTCCCATTGGTGTGGCAACGAGACGATGCCCTGCTCCAAGTGGGTTTGGTGCACGTCGAGCATGGCAAACTGTTCCGCCGCGCTGTAGATGTGCAGTCCGCGCTCGCAAAAAAGGTAGGCGGACAAGGCGTAGCGTCCCTTGAGCAACGGCAGCTTTTCAAAACGGATGGTGGCGACTCCGGCCCCAGATGGGTCCCGCAGGAGGGCGACGCCGTCGATCCAGGTGCCGCTGCTGGCCAGAATGCGACCATCCGGCGAATTGATGGTGACTGCCGCGCTCGGGGCAGCCATGGCAGGGTCGGATTCAAAGTCAAGCCGGACTTCCAGAGTGCTGGCAGCACTTTGAAGCGACAAGGGGTTGCCAGGTGTGCCGT
>RFWA01000691.1 GCA_009922295.1 Betaproteobacteria bacterium | reverse complement strand
TCGATTGCCACTGCCAGCGCGGGCCGCGTGAATGTCACGCCGATCACGCATATGTTGGCCGTGCAGGCCACTGGCGCGACCGATTTGGCCGGTATGGCAATCTTGTTCAATGTCGGGTTCACCCCGGGCAAAGCCGCAAGCCTGACATCGACGGCAGTAGCCACCGCGCTGACGGCGGTCAAAGACACGCTCAAGTCCGCCAACCCACTGATCGATTTGGGAACGGACAACCCGCTCACAGTCGTTTTTTCGTTTGGTGATGCACACGATGGCTTGTTGGACCAGATCAAACTAACCGTCAAAAACGGACCATCGGGAACAACCCTAGACACCCTACAAGCCTTGGTTAAGACCAAGGCCGATGGCGGTACCCCAGTCACTGCAGGGTTTAAACCGTTTACGCGCTTGGTGGTGTTTGGCGACAGCTTGAGTGACGGTGGCGCCTATACCGCTTGGGCATCATTCGCGGCCAGCGGCGCCAATCGCTTTGTCGGCACACCTGGCCTGACTGCCTTGGCGGCGGCTGCACCTTATGGCGGCAAGTTCACCACCAATGGCGGCAAGGTCTGGGTGGAGAACCTGGCAGCAAGCCTCGACTACGACCTTAAACCTGCCAATCTGATGGGTGGCGGCATCCCGTCTCTGAACCTGTCATTGATGGGCTGCACCACCTGCACCAATTACGCCCAGGGCGGTTCGCGGGTTACTTCGCAGCCCGGCATAGGTAACGTTGGAACCACGGCCAACCCAGCCAACGCCGCAGTGCCATCCATTGCATTTACTGGTAACTTGGTCAATAAAGGCGTTGATGCGAATGCGGTTTTGCTAGGCGCAGCGACGGCAGATTACACCTTGACTAACGCCTTCCTTGGCGCAGCCACTTTGCCGGTCGTGCAACAAATCGACCAGCACTTGAGTAGCAGCTATGTCACAGCGGGTAAGTTTGCAGCCACGGACCTGGTCATTGTTTTGGCCGGTGCGAATGACGTCTTTACCCAGGCGGGCCTGGCGGGTGCCGGCGCGATCACGTCCACGGCTGCTGCGACGGCAGTGGCAACTGCGGCAGGACAGTTGGCTGCGCAAGTCGCCAGAATCAAGGCGGCCGGTGCCAAGCATGTGATGGTGTTGGGCTTGCCTGATATGGGCTACACGCCTTATGGCGTTTCAGCCGGTGCAGCCACAGGCGGTGGGCTGACGTCGATGTCGCAAAGCGTTTTCAACCCGACCTTGAAGGCCGCATTGGCGGCCATTTCGGGCGTCGCTTATCTCGACCCCGTGCCCATGTTTGCCAAGGTCTTGGCCAGCCCAACAGCTTTTGGTTTCACCAAGACCATCGATGCGACATCAGCCGCGACTGCCATTGGCAGCACGGCGTGCGGGCCCAATACGATCGCGCAGGCGACAGTGGCAGACAGCGCTGCCTCGCCCAGCTCCCTGTACTGTTCGGTGCCCAGCACCAGTCCGAGCATTG
>RFWA01000070.1 GCA_009922295.1 Betaproteobacteria bacterium | reverse complement strand
GACATTATTCAAGTCATTGACGGTATTGCCTTCCAGACCAATATCCTGGCGCTCAATGCTGCGGTGGAGGCAGCACGCGCCGGCGAGCAGGGGCGCGGCTTTGCCGTAGTCGCGAGCGAAGTGCGGTCCCTGGCCGGTCGATCCGCTGAGGCCGCCAAGGAAATCAAGGCCCTGATCAATGCCAGCGTCGAACGTGTGGCCCATGGCACAGCGCTGGTCGACCAAGCGGGGGTCACCATGACGGAGGTGGTGGTCTCGATCCGGCGCGTGACAGACATCATGGGCGAAATCAGCGCTGCCAGCAATGAGCAGAGCTTGGGCGTGGCACAGGTAGGCCAAGCCGTGACGCTGATGGACCAGGCGACACAGCAAAACGCAGCGCTGGTGGAGCAAATGGCGGCGGCGGCCAGCAGTTTGAAGTCGCAGGCTCAAGAGCTGGTGCAGATGGTGGCCGTGTTCAAACTGACTGGGCAAGACGAGCACTACGGCAGCCGGACACTAGAGGCAGCGGTCCGCTCAGCCCTGCCAAAAGCGGTCAATTACCAGGGCGACGAACGACGGGCCCGCGGCACCCCGCTCGGTGCGGCGGCGCGCGCGCCCTCAGCAAGCACCACTGCCACCCCAGCTAAATTAATGTCGCAGCGCCCAGCCAAGGCCAAGGAGCCTGTCACTGCCAGCGGCAAAGACGACGGCGACTGGGAATCGTTTTAGAGCAGTGCTACTTGACCAGCTGATTGAGCTGGATGATGGGCAACAGCACCGCCAGCACAATCAGCATCACCACCGCGCCCATGGCCACGATCAGTAAGGGCTCCAACAGAGTGGCCAATTGCATGGCGCGGCGCTGCACTTCTGCACTGAGCTGCTTGGCTGCCCGCTGCAGCATCAGCGGCAACTGCCCAGTTTGCTCGCCCAGGCGGGCAAACATGGCCAGCAGGCCAGGAAAGCGTTTTTTTTGCGCCAATGCCGCGGCCAGCGGGGCGCCTTCGCGCACCAGCACCAGTGCCTCCAACGCGTCGCGCCGCATAGCCTGATTGGACAGGGTTTCAGCGGCAGCCTGAAGGGCTTTGAGAATCGGCACGCCAGCACCGGCCAGCATCGCCAAGGTATTGGCAAACCGCGCTGCGTTGTAGCCCAGCGCCAGACGACCCAGCACCGGCAAGGTTAGCCAGAAGGCGTCGAACTTTTCACGAACAACGGCGTTCGCCAGCGCCATCCGCGCACCTATTGCACCTAAAAATAGAGCAAGCAGCAGGATCCAACCCTGCTGCCTGGCCAGATCGCTGAGGCCGATCATCAGCACGGTCAGCAGCGGCAGGGCCCGCTTGCTACCTGCAAACACCTGGGCCACCTGCGGTACCACGTAGGTCACCAGAAACAGCACGATGAAGATGGCCACCAAGGTCACGATCGCCGGGTACAGGGCCGCGCCAATCAGCTTGGCCTTGAGCGCCTGCTGCTCCTCGAGGTCATCAGCCAGCCGCTCAAGCACCAGGCCCAGATTACCGCTTTGCTCGCCAGCGTCGATGACGGCGACGTAAATGGCAGAAAACTCGCGCGGGTGCTGCGCCAAGGCTCGGGCAAAGGTGGCGCCGCCATTGACCTCGGCCCGCAAATTGGCCACCAGATAGCGCTGGGCGTCTTGTTCAGCCTCGTCTGCCAGTGAGGTCAGCGCCCGCTCCAAGGGCAGGCCCGACGACACCAGGCCAGCGAGTTGGCGGGTCCAGATCATCAAACCAAGTGGCTTGAACACCCGCCGGCTCCGACCCGGCCCAGCGGCGGCGCCTTGAGCCGTCGAATCGGCACCCGACGCACCAGCCAGATCCACCTTGAGCGGCACCAGCGCCTGTGCACGCAACTGGGCGCGCGCCGCACGCGCTGAATCGGCTTCGATGACCCCTTTGCGGGACTGGCCGTCGGCGCTCAGTGCTTCAAATGAGTAAACCGGCATGGCGTTTGTTGTGGCTGGGGCCAGCCGGGTTAGTCGCGCGTCACGCGCAGCAGCTCTTCACGTGAGGTCAGGCCGGCCGTGACCAGCCGCTCACCATCGTCGCGCATCAGGCACAGCTGTGGATCTGGGCGCGAATGGCCTCGTCGGTGACCAGCAGCTCAAAGACGCCGCTGCGCCCGGCATAGCCCGTTTGGGCACAGCTGGCGCAACCGGCACCATGGCATGACCGGCACAGCTTGCGCACCAGCCGCTGTGCCAGCACCCCGAGCAGCGAGGAGCTCAACAGAAATGGCTCCACCCCCATGTCCGTCAGCCGGGTGACCGCGCTGGTGGCGTCATTGGTGTGCAGTGTGGCCAGCACCAAATGGCCTGTGAGCGAGGCTTGGATCGCGATCTGGGCGGTCTCAAAATCACGAATCTCGCCGATCATGATCACGTCCGGGTCCTGCCGCAGGATGGCGCGCAGGGCCTTGGCAAAGGTCAGGTCGATGCGGGCGTTGACCTGGGTTTGCCCCACACCGGGTAGCTCGTATTCGATCGGGTCTTCCACCGTCATGATGTTGCTGTGAGCTGCATCGAGCCGGCTGAGCGCTGCGTACAGGGTGGTGGTTTTGCCCGAGCCCGTCGGTCCGGTCACCAAAATAATGCCATGCGGTTGCGCCACCAGGCGCGTGAAGCGTGACAGCACGTCACCCTGCATGCCCAGCGCCTCCAGGCTCAAACGTCCCTCGGACTTATCCAGCAGCCGCAGCACCGCACGCTCGCCATGGGCGCTGGGCAGGGTACTGACCCGCACATCAACGGCGCGGGTACCGATGCGCAGCGAGATGCGGCCGTCCTGCGGCATGCGCCGCTCTGCAATATCAAGCTCAGCCATGATCTTCAGCCGGGAAATCAGGGCTGCATGCAGGGCGCGGTTGGGTTGCACCACCTCGCGCAGCGTGCCGTCAACCCGAAAGCGAACGCTGGAGTGGCGCTCATAGGGCTCGATGTGGATGTCGCTGGCGCCGTCGCGTGCCGCCTGGGTCAGCAAGGCATTGAGCATGCGGATGATGGGCGCATCGTCCGAGGTTTCCAGCAGGTCCTCAATGGCAGGCAGGTCTTGCATCATGCGCGACAGATCGGCCTCGCTTTCGACCTCGCTCACCACCGCCGCCGCGCTGGACTCACCTTGGGCATAGGCGGCGCTGATGCGCTGCACCAGGACTTCGGCCGCCTGCGACTCCACCTGATGCACCGGGTACTTTCGCATGACTTCACTGACACCACCGGGCAGCGAGCCCGGATGCACACACAGTGTGAACTCACCCGACCGCTCCTCCAGCAGGACCTGCTGGGTGCGTGCAAAGGCGTATGGCAGGGGGTAACGCATGGTAGGCGTGGGCCAGACCCGGCTCAGGGCTTGGCTGGGACCGGCGTCGCACGCGCCGGCAAGGCCGGCAACTGCACCGCGTCATTGATGGGCAGCACCTCGCTGGGCACCGGTTGTGCCTCTTTCAGGCCAGAACGCATCGCATCGTAACGATCCAGCGACAAGCGATCAGTGGCCGCCGCATCACGCACCACCACCGGGCGCAGAAACACCATCAGATTGGTTTTCTTGCGGGTTCGGGTTTCACTCTTGAACAGGTTGCCGAAAATAGACAGGTCGCCCAGGCCAGGCACCTTCTCCTGGTTGCCCGAGTACTCGTCCTGCAAAAGCCCCCCAAGCACCACCACAGCACCGTCTTCCACCAGCACATTGGATTCAATTGTGCGCTTGTTGGTGGTCGGGCCATTGGTGGCGTTGGCCGTAGAGGCCAGCACGCTCGACACCTCCTGGTAGATCGTCAGCTTGACGGTGCCGTTCTCGCTGATTTGCGGCTTGACCTTGAGCGTCAGGCCGACGTCCTTGCGCTCAATGGTTTGGAACGGGTTCACCGTGTTGCCGCTGCCCGTGTTGGTGAACTGGCCAGTGACAAAGGGCACGTTTTGACCAATGACGATCTTGGCCTCTTCGTTATCCAGAGTCAGCAGATTTGGCGTGGAGAGCACATTGCCACTGCCCGACTCTTCCAGAAAGCGGCCCAGAAAGCCCAGCACATAGACGCCATTGGTCTGATTTGCCAGGCCTAAATTGACACCGCGCGCCACCGCAGGCGCGCCGCTGGCTGCGGCAGTAGACAACTTGATGATGTTGCTGATCCCCGCGCCAAAGTTGGTGCCCAGCAAACCGATGTTGGGGCTGCCCGCGCTGCCCAAGGCGCCTTGCCACTGAATGCCAAACTCGGCCGCCCGGTCGGCGCTGACCTCGGCGATCAGGCTTTCCACAAAGACCTGGGCACGCCGGGCATCCAGACGGTCGATCACAGCACGCAATTGGCGGTATTGGGGCTCAGGCGCGGTGATGATAAGAGAGTTGGTGGCAGGGTCAGCCTGCACCTGGCCGCCAGAGGTTACAACCGCGCTGCTGCTGGCCGGGGCGGCGCCACCTGGGGCCACCGGTGCTGTGGCGGCGCGCGCCTCACCGCTGATGGCCGCACGCAGGGTCGCAGCAAGCTTGGTTGCATCGGCATTTTTCAGATAGACCACACGGATATTGCCGGCCGGGTCACCGGTCGAACCGGCATCGGGCTGATCCAATTTAGTCACCAGCGACTTGACCAAGGCCAAGCGGGCAGCATTGGCTGCGCGCAGGATCAGCGAATTGCTGCGCGGCTCAGCCACCAGAATGGTCCTGAACGAGGTGTCGGACTGTCCAGCCGCCGCCGGTGCTCCCGTGGATTCAATCAGCCTGAGCACCAGTGGCGCCAGGTCCGATGCAATGGCGTGCTTGAGAGGCAAAACCTCGACATCGGTCGCATTGGCGACGTCCATGGTGGCGATGATGACGGCAATTCGGCGAAGGTTATCCGCGTAGTCGGTGATCACCAGCGAATTGTTGCCGGGGTTGACATTGATGGTGTTGTTAGGGCTAATCAAGGGCCGCAACACGGGTACCAAGTTGTTGGCTGACTCATAGTTGAGACGAAAAATCTGGGTGATGACCTGGTTGCCCACCGCAGCGGCGGGCCCGGCCTCACCAACCGCAACCGCCCCACTGTGCAACTTGGCATCGGCCTCTGGCACCACGCGGTACAGGTTGCCCGACTCGACCATGGTGAAACCCTGCAGGCGCAAAGCCGCCATAAACTGGTTGGTGGCCACGGCTCGGCTGACCGGCTTCTCGGTGAACAGGGTCATGGTGCCCTTGACCCGCGGGTCCACCACCAAGTTGACGCCCATGATGCTGGCCATGGTTCGAGCGACGGCCTCGATGTCGGCGTTGACAAAACTCAGTGTGATCGGCTCAATGCGGGCGACCGGCGGCTTGGCTGCCTGGGCCCGAACTTCTAAGGAAAAAAGGCCTGTAGCCCCCGTCAGCAAAGCACTCATTGCTATTGAAAAAATAGCAAAAACGGGTACCCGAAAAGCGTATGGTGTCATGCGGATTCAACCCAATTTGATGATGGAGCGTGCGCCATCGCGTTGGCCAAGGATGTTCAGAAGGTTTGCCAGCGCGTCGAGCCGCTCGGGAGGGGCGCTGGCCACGCCCTCGAAGCGCAGCCTGTCGCCCACCCACTGGCCAGAGCCTGTTAATTGTAGGCTGCCTTCCAACGTTTCAAGGGAAAAAGCGACGCCCGACCCGCCCTGCACCGACAGCCGATAACTACCCATCGGCTTGAGCGTGGACAGCCGCGACGACATGTGCAGGGCGTCGACCTGGGCGCGACCGCTCAGGCTCAGGCGCCCCGCCGCCCACACCAAGCCCAGACCCTGGGTTGACAAGACCAGCTGACCCTGAGGCTGCACCGTGTTCCAGGGTGTGCCAAGACCACTTAGCACCTCCGCCGGCCATTGGCCGCTGCCGTCGGCGACCATCACGCGCACACTACCCCAGCCGGGTGACACAGTGACTCGCCAGGGCTGCTGCGTACAACAATCGGCCAGCAGCTCAGCCTGCAGGGCCCAGCCGGTCAGGCTCAAGCGCCAAGCCAGTCGACCCGGCAAACGGGCGGAATCCTGGCTGCCGCCACCACCGGCGAGCGCCAGCTGCGCCGAGCCCTGCCAGACGCTGCCACGCACTTCTTGAAACTGCAAACGACCCTGCGCTGCCTGCTCCACCGCGGCTGTCAGCCAGCGCGCTGGCGCGCCCAGCAGCAATGCCGCGAGCAGGCCAGCCAGCCCGCCCCACAGCGCCCATCCCCAGGGGGCAGTCGTCGATGGCGAAGCAAAGCGGCTCGGCATAAGCGCGTTGGGCAATGCTTGCGCGAACGAGTGGCGCGCCGGCTCAGGGCGCAGCCAGATTCAGCACCAAGGTGCCGTCCCAGCTACCCGCAGCGCTTCGGCGTAGCCGCGCCTCGGCGGGCAGCACGCGCAAGTTCAATCGGACCTGCGCCAGCCATTGCGCCAGGGCATCGGCCGGCATGCCCTTGAGCGTGACGGTGACACGGTCGCCTGCCAAGGCCAATTGCAGACTGGGCGCCAAGGGTTTGACCGATGCCTCCAGCAGACGCCGTGCTTCATCCGGCGCTAATCGGGGTTGGGCTTGCAGGGCTTTGGCCTGAGCCTGCAGGCTCTGCATCTGCTGCAATTGCGCTTCCAGGGCGCGGCGCTGCGGCTCGGCGCCGCGCAAGATGGCGAGCGCCGGCGCCAGGGCCAGCAGCCACAGCATCGCCAGCATCAGCAGCGTCGCACCGCCCAGCAGGGCCAGCTGCTCGCGCCGGCTTGCCTGCTGCCAACGAGCGCGTAGGGGTGCCAGCCAGCTCATCGCTCACCGCCTGACCGCATCAGTACCGTGCCACTCTCGGCAGCAGCAACATAGCCTTGCGGCTTAAGACGCAAGGACAGGGCCGACACCTCGTCGGTCGTCAGCTTGAGGCCTTTTAGCCGCAGCTCACCGGCAGCAAAATCTAGAGCATCGGGCACAGCATTGGCCGGGGCCTGGGCACCAAAGGCACTCAGCATGGCCTCCAGGTCACGCCCAGAGGCCTGGCCGCTGGCGCGTTGCAGTGCCGCCAGCTCACGGCCCATTTGCAAGGGCGCATCGACCACCACCTGGACCTGAGGGAAGGTGCCGGTGAGGATGTCGCGAATATTCTGGCGCTGCGCCTGCAGGGCGGTCTGCTCGCGCCAGGCCCAGGCATTCAGACCCGCCAGGTTGATCACAACCAGCGCCAACAGAGCCAGGCGCACAGCGCGCCAGCGTGGCGACCAGGCCAGCCGCAATGCAGCGTCTGCCACGCGCTTCCAGCTTCTGGCGCCACTTGAATTGAGCAGCTCGAACTGCGCCAGATCCCAGGCCGATTGCGCGGACTGCACGCGGCGAAGCGCGACCGATTGCACGGTGACGGCGTGCTGCAGCAACGCCTCAGCCTGGGCCACCACGGCGGGCTCGGCCACCACGGGCTGGTACTCGGGCCAATCGAGCAGCGCCAGCCCGACGGCCGACAGCGGCCACACCACCACGCCAGTTGATTTAACGGCCACACAATGAGCCTCGCCCGGCGTGCCTAGCACATGCAGCAGGTCGCGGCTGGCATCAGGGGCAAACTCAGGCACGATGCGGCTGACCGGGCGGCCAGACCGCTCCAATATCTCAACGGCGGTTTTCAGCCAGCCCCGGTCACAGACCGCCACCCAGACCGGCGCATCATCACTGGTTGCCGGCTCCAGTGCGAAATGCAGTTCGGCGGTGTCGTCGAGCACCCGGTCTTCCAGCACCCCATCCAGCACCGCGCGCAGTCGCGCTGGCCCGCCGTCACGGAAGATGCCTCGGCCCAGGCTACCCTTTGGCAATTTAACCTGATGCCAGGACAACTTATGCACTGGCACCAGCGCCACCAACTCACTGGCCGCAGGCAGCAGGGCCAGCGATGCGCGGCCGCTGTCGCCCACGCTCAGCCCGTCCGGCGTCAAAACATAGTGGTAACCGTCTGCCGCATCAGCGGTTGCATTGGGCAGGGTCAGGATCAGGGTGCTCATGGTGAATCGGTCGCGGTCATTGTAGGATGGCGCCCACCGGTGGATTGCCCCGCCGGCGCCACAGGACGCGCACCTCAAGACCCTCACGCTGCACCAGTGTCCGCTCCACGACCATGTCCTGCGCGACCTGCAGGCGGCCGAGTATTTCAAAGAATCGGGTGGTGACACTGTGCTGACCAGCATTTAACAAGCCAGCCGCATTGCCACTCGCCTTGGCAGCATCCTCCAGCGTGGCCAGATGCGTAACGGTACGCGCTGCCACCAGTCGGTGCGCGTCAGCCAGTTCAAAGGTCTCAATGCAGGCGTACACAACTTCCACCGGTGCCGTGTTCAGGTTCACCGGTGTTCGCACCGGGAGCACAGTGATGAAGGGCTGCAGCAAAGCCAGGCTGCGCGGCGAAAGACCCAGCCAGGTCAACTGCGCCAGATCCTGCGGCAAGAGAGGGGCATTCGTCGCAAAGACCGGCTCATTGGCAGGCGCTGCCGAAGCGGCGATGGCGGGCCCGCGCGCAACAGCGTCGCCCTGCGCCAACTTCAGGTTGCTGACCAAGGCCGCCAATTCGAGATCTGATAGCCCGAGCAGCTCAAACAGCCGGCGAAACGCCAGCAGGCTTGGAGCGTGCACCTTGCCGTCAAGCAGCAGGTTACTCACATTGAGCCGCGATTGCAGGTCGATAATGCGGCCAGACAAAAACGCCTCCTGCGACGCTTCGGCAGCCAAGGCATCGCTCCGGTCGGTTGCGAGAAAGGTAGACAAACGAGCCTCCTCGAGAGGCACGGCCCAGGGCTCGGCCAGATGATCGGCGCCGCCCTTGCGGGCGTCTTCGCGCAGGATCAGACGGGCCCAGTCGAGCGCACCGGTCAGCACCCAGGCCGACTGCATACGGGTGCGCTGCGCCGCCTCGATCTCTATCCCGCGCCATTGCTGCCACAGCGCCGTGGCAGCCAAGGTTGTCACCAGCACCACTGTCAGCATGGCGGTCAGAATGGCGGCGCCTGCCTGACGGTGCGGAGCTGCCGTGCGGACCTTGCGCCTCATTTGCTACTTCCCAGGTCGGCGCGCATCCAGTCACGGGTTAGGGTGCCGCTGATGGTCTGCCCAGGGCCCAGCGCCAGCACCAGACGCACGCCATCCGGCAGCGCCGGCACGGTATCGGGGCTAGCAGGTGAAGCGGTCGTTGGGGCTAGGCGGTTGCCGCCGGTGGCGCTGCCTTCGCTCGACAAAGGGTTGGTCCACGCGTCGCCACGGTAGAAAAAGATCTGCCAGCGCGCCAGCGGCACAATTTTCACCTCACGTTGGCGATCCTCGTCACTGGGATTTTGGGCCCACAGCGCCGCCTTTTGCCAGGCCAACTGCAACGCGCCATGCGTGCTAACAGGCGGCGACTGCCAGCGCAGCCAGACCCCGTCACCGGCGGCGCCACGCCGGGTCCAGGCCACCACGCGCAAGCCTTGGGCAGCGCCGGCGGCGTCGTGCCGCAACAGGCGTAGCGCCCGGCCGTCCCAGTCCAGGCTGCTGGTGTGGGGCTGAACCGCCAGGGCATCCAGGTCTGCGCCCCACTGCACCAGGCCGGCCTGCAGCGCCAGCACATCGTCGGCTTGTTGGCGCATCTGGGTTTGCGCCCGCGTCATGCCGTCCAACCCACGCCAGGCCAGCGCAGCCATCAGCGCCATCAGGCTGATGGCCACCAGCAGTTCGATCAGGGTAAAGCCCGACGCTGACCGGCCACGCATCAGTATCGCCCCACCACGGTGGACAGGCTCAAGATCGGAGTCTCGCCCTCAAGCACCCGGGCGTCGACCCGCCTGAAATTGCTGTTGGGGGTGGGCCGCACCACCAGCTTGACCCGGTAGGC